>DAIEST010000158.1 GCA_027346125.1 Leptospirillum sp.
GTTCAGACCGCCCAGGATTTTCTTGGGATAACAGGTTTATCTGACGCCCCAGCCAACATGGATTCTTCCGTGTCCGGTGAACCCTGATGTATTGCTTTGAAACGGGGAGTTTTTCCGCTTGATTAAAGTCTATGAACTGGCTCGAGAACTAAAGATTGAAAGCAAGGTTCTTCTATCCAAGCTGAAATTGTGGGGGATTCATGTCCCCAATCACATGGCGGTGTTGGACGACAAGACAGTTGCACAGGTGAAGGTCCGTTTCAAAAAAGGGGATGAGCCGCCTCAGGAAAAAAAGAAGTCCATCCTGATCAAAAAAAGGGGCTCTTCTTCTACGGGGGATTCGGCCACAACCGGGCATCAGGAAGAACGCTCTCATGGTGATGCTTCAATGCATCATGGTGAGCCTGGAGAGGACAGGGCGCATCCTGAAGTTCCTGCCGAATCTTCATCGGAAGCACTGCATGCTCCTATTCATTCCTCTGCTTCCTTGTCTGTCCCGGCAGGCCAGATTTCCGAATCCGCTCAGGAGCACTCTATCTTGCCAAGGGTTCCGGTCGATTCTGGAAAGCCGCTTCCTCAGACGGAAGGGGCGGGCAATAAGGAGGATAAAAAGGGTCGTGAGAAAGAGATCAAGGCACAGGCAGACAAGAAGTCCAAGATTGTAAAGAGTGGAAAGGATCGGGGCAGAAAGACCGACCGACTGCTCCTCTTGGGCCAGGAAGAACTCGTCGAGTCAGATGAAACTGTGGAATCCGACTCTGTTCCAGCCCCTCCGCCTGTTCCGAAGCAGACTCTTCCCGCGAATCAGGGAAACCGCTCATCGGTCCTTCCTGGGATGCCTCCGCGCGAGCTTTCCCGTCCCCCGTCTTCGGGTGGGAGGCCTTTTGGCGGGAAAAGATCCGGAAGCTTCCAGAAACGCAGGGATCGCTCTTCTTCCGAACCCGTTTCAATGTCCTCTGAAGGAACAAAGCTCAGAAAGAAAAGTATCAAGATCGAAGAAGGTATAAGTGTCAAGGAATATGCCGACCGTCTGGGAATAAAGGCTCAGGAGGTGATCATGAAGCTCATGGGAATGGGCGTCATGGTGACGATCAATCAGCCGATTGATCCTGATGCTGCCGTATTGTTGGCTGAATCGCTCGGTATTTCGGTTGAGGTTCAGTCGGAGGAATCTGAAGACTTCCTTCTTGGACAGACAGATGAAGAGCCGGGTGTTATGCTTCCGCGTCCTCCTGTCGTAACGATCATGGGACACACGGACCATGGGAAGACAACATTGCTGGACGCCATCCGGAAGTCCAAGATTGCCGAGGCAGAAGCTGGCGGAATCACCCAGCACATTGGGGCGTATACAGTTACGGAGAATGGCAGGGACATCACGTTTCTGGACACTCCGGGCCATGAGGCCTTTACCGCGATGAGAGCCCGTGGTGCCCAGGTCACGGATGTTGTTGTTCTGGTTGTCGCAGCGGATGACGGGGTGATGCCTCAGACAACTGAAGCCATCAATCATGCCAAGGCAGCCAATGTTCCCATCATTGTTGCATTGAACAAGGTTGATAAGCCGGAGGCAAATCCTGATCGTGTAATGCAGGAACTTTCTGGGCTTGGTCTCATTCCGGAATCATGGGGTGGACAGACGATCTATTGTCCGGTTTCAGCAAAAAAACGGACAGGATTGGACCATCTTCTCGAAATGATTCTTCTCCAGGCAGAGGTATTGGATCTCCGGGCGAACCCGGATCGCAGGGCTCAGGGAGTCGTTATTGAATCCAAACTGGACAAAGGCCGTGGACCCGTTGCAACGGTTCTGGTCCAGAAGGGAACGGTCAAGGTCGGTGATTTTCTGGTGATTGGCGGGAACTTTGGACGGGTCAGAAGCCTGATCAATGATCGGGGACAGCGTGTCCAGAGCGTTTCTCCGTCCTTTCCCGCGGAAGTCATAGGTCTTGATGGAGTTCCGCAACCAGGAGAATTGTTTGTCGCAGTCGAGGATGAAAAAGGGGGCCGTCAGGTTGCCCAGAGTCGACTCCTGAAACAGCGCTCTGCCCAGATGATCCGTCAGAAAAAAGTCTCCCTGGAGGATTTCTATTCCCAGATTCAGGAAGGGGAAGTCAAGGAACTGAATCTGATCCTGAAGGTCGACGTTCAGGGTTCGCTGGAACCTATCCGGCATGCTCTTGGCAAGCTTGGTACTTCTAAGGTTCGCGTTCGATTCATCCATGAAGGTGTTGGAGGGATTCGGGAAACAGATGTTCTCCTCGCACAGGCATCGAATGCCATAATACTGGCATTCAACGTTCGTCCGGATTCAAACTCCTCCTTACTGGCAGAGCGTGAAAAGGTAGATATCAAATTTTATTCTGTCATCTACGATGCCATCGAAGATATCCGCAAGGCGATGGAAGGACTTCTTGCTCCGACAATTCGCGAGAAGATTCTTGGACGAGTGGAAGTTCGGGAAGTTTATAATATTACCAAGGTCGGGACTGTGGCCGGATGTTATGTCACCGAAGGAATGGTCCAGAAATCCGGGTCATCTGTCCGGCTATTGAGAGACCATGTTGTTGTTCACGAAGGAAAGATCAATCAGTTGAAAAGATTCAAGGATGATGTCAAGGAAGTTGCGGCGGGTTACGAATGCGGCATTTCCCTGGAAAACTATCAGGACATCAAAAACGGCGATGTCATTGAGTGTTTCATCGAAGAGAAGATTGCGGCAAGACTGGAAGGCTGAGGGCACTTTATCTGACAGGGAAGGGAAAGGGACCATTGGCCATCTGGTTCTGGTCCTTCACTTTCCCTTCTCCCATTCCCTTAAGGAAAAAAGGTTCCATCTTTCAGGTTTGAAAAAGAAGATTCAGGATCGGTTCCATGTTTCCCTTGCTGAAACAGGAGATCAGGATCTTTGGCAGAAAGCTGTCCTGGAAGTGGTGTATGTTTCCGCCAACTTTGTGCAAGTCGAGAAGACAATGGCTTCTGTGTCTGATTTCGTTTCCTCTCATCCTGAAATCCAGATTCTGGATGAATTGATCGAGTATATCTGATGAAACCTGGTTACCGGCGTGCGGATCGTGTCTCATCTGAAATTCACGAAGTGATCGCTCTTCTCTTGTCCCGCTTTGCTCCGGAACCTTCTCTGGGCCGTCTGACTATTACAAGTGTAGCGGTTTCTGATGATCTGAAAGTTGCCCGGGTTTTCTATTCTGTTTTCCCTGGGGAGAGTCCTGAATTATATCATCTTGCACTTCTACGCTATCGTGGATTGATTAGAAAAGAACTGGGGCGGATGATCCGTCTGAAAACGATTCCGTCTATCGAGTTTCTGCGAGCTGATCTTGCGGGAAGCGGGCCTTTTCCGGGAGAGTTGCCTGAGGATGAAAAAAAGGAAAGTCCTCAGAAGACAATCCGGGAGAGATCATCTCTGATGGATGAACTGGAAGGAAAATAATGTCTGCTGCGGCGTGTTCCGATACTGCTCTCTCTGGAGTGTTCCTCGTGAACAAGCCGGGGGGACTGACCTCCCACGATGTTGTGGCACAGATCCGGAAAAGGGGTGGTTTTTCTCGTGTTGGCCATGGTGGGACCCTTGACCCGATGGCTACGGGCGTTCTGCCTGTGTTCATCGGAAGGTCCACCCGCTTGTCGGAGCTTTTGCATGCTTGGGATAAATCATATCGGTTTGAAGTCACATTTGGTGTGACAACTGATACCGGGGATGCCGAGGGGACCGTCCTTCGCCAGGTCGAGTTCGATCGCGTTCAATCTGAAGAAATCGAGGCACTCATACCCGGATTTTTGGGAAAGCGTCAGCAGAAACCTCCAATGTTTTCGGCGGTGAAGAAAAATGGTGTTCCTTTGTACCGCCTTGCCAGAAAAGGCATTGAAATCGAGAGGGAAGCACGGAGTATCGAGATTTATGCACTTTCCGTTCTGGAAGTGATGGACAAAAAGGCGTCTTTTCACCTGAAATGTTCCAAGGGAACCTTTGTCAGGACTCTCGCGCAGGAGATTGGTGATGCTCTTGGTTTGGGAGGACATGTAAGCGTTCTTGAGCGGGACGGTTTCGGCCGGTTTAGAACGGAAGATACTGTTTGTCTTGACGAGCTTCTGTGTATGATCGAAGACAAGTCTTTTGCACAGTATCTGTTGGCACCGGAAGAAATCTTTCGGGATTTGCCCGAAATCCGGATTCTGGATTCTCATTTGACCGGTGTTTTTCGGGGAGCTCATTTGACCGGGTTTCAGATTTATCGTACTGGTGGATTGTTTAATTTTTCAGAAACCGTTAGAATATGCGACCGCAAGGGAAAATGCATTGCTTTGGGAAAGGGGCTTGTTTCCAGTCACGAACTGGAGCGTTTGCCTAAAGGCTTGCCTGTCGCCCAGGTAGAAAAGTTGGTGGGTGGATTATAACTGGATCCCTATAGTTTATAGGGGGAAAATCGTCGAAAGGTTTGCAGGCATGGGGTTATCCAAGGAAAAGAAGCAGTCAGTCATCAGTAACTTTCAGATCAATCCCAATGACACGGGATCCGCGGAAGTCCAGATCGCCATTCTGACGGAACGGATAAACCAGTTGGGAGAGCATTTTCGAAAATTCCCGAAGGACAAGCATTCCCGTCGCGGACTTTTGTTGATGGTCAGCCGCCGGCGTCGCCACCTGAACTACCTTCAGAGAGTGAATCTGGCGAAATATCAGGAGGTCATTACCCGCTTGGGCCTGAGAAAGTAAGCGGTTGTCGGGGCGGTTTCAGACGGGCATGGAAGGGTTCTTCCGGATGAAGGACTCTTGTATGGCCATCTGAAAGCCGCCTTATTTTTTGGCAGTTTCAGATGATTGAAAGGATGTTTTTTTCATGAAACCCATTACAGTAGAAACAATGGTTGGAGGCAAGCTCGTTCGCCTTGAGAGCGGCAGAATGGCAAAGCAGGCGGATGGATCTTCCGTTGTATGGGCAGATGGCACTGTCGTTCTGGCAACTGCCGTTGCTTCAAAGGTGATGAAGCCCGGAATAGACTTTCTTCCCTTGACGGTGGACTATCAGGAGAGGGCCTATGCGGCCGGGAAAATTCCGGGAGGTTTTTTTAAACGGGAAGGAAAGCCGTCGGAAAGAGAAGTCTTAAATAGCCGGCTCATCGATCGGCCGCTCAGGCCTCTGTTTCCTGAAGGATTCTACTTCGATACCCAGTTGATTGCCAGTGTCGTTTCGATCGACCGGGGAGGAGTTTCGGATGTGATGGCAGTTGTCGCGGCATCGACTGCACTTTATATTTCCGATATTCCGTTCTCGACTGCTGTGGGTGCCGTAAAGGTTGGCCTTTGCGATGGGGTTTTCATTGTTAACCCGACGTTGGATGAGCAGGAAAATTCCACGCTTGACCTTGTGGTGGCCGGGACACGTGATGCCATTATGATGGTGGAAGGTCAGGGAAGCGAAATTTCTGAGGATGTTTTTCTGGAAGCCATCGATTTGGCCCACAAATCCATCATTCCTCTGATCGAGGCTCAGGAGAAGCTTCGGACTCTTGTTGGAAAGGAAAAACGTCCTCTTCCCGCAGTGCCTATCTCTCCCGCGCTTCTTGAGAAGGTTCAGTCCAGGGTTCTCCCCGCATTGCAGGATGCGCTGATGATCCCCATCAAGCAGGAAAGACAGGAGAAAGTCGATTCACTATTTTCTGATGCCAAGGCGTATATTGCTGAGGAAAGCGATATCACCCCAGTGCCGACTGATCGAGAAATTTACAGTGCATTTCATGAACTGGAGCGTCGCTTCATGCGTGAGATGATTCTTGATCGTAAAGTGCGTGCTGACGGGCGAGGATTTTCTGATATTCGTCCGATCACGATCGAGGTCGGAATTTTGCCCAGAACCCATGGCTCAGCTCTTTTTACACGCGGAGAAACCCAGAGTCTTTCTGTTGCGACACTTGGAACCTCTGATGATGAGCAGCGGATCGACGCCCTTGAAGGGGAGTCGACAAAACGGTTCATGCTCCACTACAATTTTCCGCCATTCTCTGTGGGAGAAACAAAGCCGATGCGGGGTCCGGGTCGGCGCGAAATAGGGCATGGAAATCTTGCGGAACGTGCACTCAAGCCAGTCTTGCCTCCGAAGGAATCATTTCCTTATGCGATCAGGCTTGTTTCTGATATTCTCGAGTCCAACGGTTCCTCTTCCATGGCGACTGTTTGCGGTGGATCTCTTGCGATGATGGATGCCGGCATTCCGATCAAGGCACCTGTTGCAGGAATTGCGATGGGTCTTATCAAGGAAGGGGATCGGATTGCGATCCTGGCCGATATTCTTGGCCTGGAAGATCATCTGGGCGATATGGACTTCAAGGTGACCGGTACCGAGAACGGCATTACGGCAGTTCAAATGGATATCAAGATTACAGGGATTACGACCCGGGTGATGCGGGATGCTCTGGAGCAGGCCAGAATCGGGCGTCTCTATATCATGGAGAAAATGAAACTGGCTCTTCCGTCCGTTCGTAACGTGATGTCTCCTTATGCTCCAAGAATCTTGACGCTTAAGATAAAACAGGACAAGATTAGGGAAGTGATCGGGCCTGGCGGAAAAGTGATCCGTGGCATTACGGAAAAAACCGGTGTCAAAATCGAGATCGATGACTCCGGGTTGATCCAGATTGCCTCGACGGATGAAGTGGCCGCACAGAAAGCCATTGAGATGATCAACCAGATCGTTGAAGAGGTTCAGGTCGGGAAGATTTACCTTGGCCGGGTCAAAACAGTTGCCGATTATGGTGCTTTTGTCGAGCTTTTTCCGGGCACCACGGGACTGTGTCATATCTCCCAGCTTGAAGACCGTCGGGTAGAGAAGGTTTCCGATGTTGTTTCTGAAGGTGATCTGATTCTGGTCAAGGCATTGGAAGTGGATCGTCAAGGGAAAATCCGGCTGTCCCGCAAGGAAGCGATCGCAGAAGCGGGCGCTGAGCGGGAAGTCCGGGTCGGGAGCGGACGTTAAGTCCGCTGACAATCAACGGAAAGGGGGATTCTCCATGGATGTGAACAAAGGAGCAAACGGCCTGATCGTTGTTGCAATCGTCCTTGGGCTCTTTTGGACCTGGATGGTGACCTACGTGGGCGTGGATCCGTTCTACCTTCCCAAGGGTGGGGGCTAATACTCCCTCCCTGTTTCGCATGGTCTTATTTTTTGTACCTTATTCAAAAGGCCCGGGT
>DAIEST010000164.1 GCA_027346125.1 Leptospirillum sp.
GTCGTCCGGTACTGGGACAAGCTTCTTCCGGTCGATCCGGCTTCCCTCGAGCCTGTCCTTCTTGAAATACGGGATCGGCTGCCGGAGGAAGACGATCCCGGGGCGGAAAGCGTTGCGCACCAAATGGAGGAAATCCTGGCCGAAGTGGCACGGATTCCTCCCAGGACGCCCGATCCCCTGAGAAAGAGGCTCAGGACCCGGACCGGAAAGACTCTTCAGCGGAAGCTGTGGGCCCTTTACCGGGAAAGCCCCCTGTTTCGGGAGGCGCTTGCCGGCACACTGGTCGAATACAACGGGATCCGTGGGTTTCCGGGAAGCTTCGACCGTCTGGACAGGCTGCTGTCCCGACAGGTCTACTGGCTGTCCCACTGGAAAACCATGACCCGGACACTCAATTACAGGCGATTTTTCGACGTGGCGGACCTTGTCGGGATCCGGGCCGGCGACGAACGGGTATTCGAAGCGTTTCATTCCCTGGTGCTGGAGTGGTATAGAAACGGCTGGATCGACGGGCTCAGAATCGATCATATCGACGGTCTTCTGGATCCGTCCGGGTATCTGTCCAGGCTTTCGCGGGTGCTCAGGGAAGGGAGACCCGACCGGGACGCTCCCCTGATCTGGGTGGAAAAGATCCTGACGGACGACGAGCGCCTCGAACCGGACTGGCCGGTGCAGGGGACGACCGGATACGAGTTTGCCAACTGCCTGACCCGCCTGTTCGGGGATCCGGAGGGAGTCGACCGGCTGCGCCGGTGGTATTCGGAAACGGTCGATCCGGAGGCGTCTTTCTCCGAGATCGTCTATCTCCAGAAGAAGTTCGTGGCAGAGACGCTGCTGGGGGGAGAACTCAGGCGCCTGACGCTCATGCTGGAGACGCTGGCCCAGGAAGACCGGTACGCCCGGGAGATGACCTTTCGGGAACTCCAGACCGGGATTGTGGAAGTGACGGCCTGCCTGGGCGCCTATCGCACTTATGTTCGGGGAGAGGTCGTCCGGGAGAGGGACCGGCATCTGGTCCTGGACGCCCTCCTCCGGGCCCGGAAAAGGCATCCCGTCCGGCGTCAGGGGCTTTACCGGTTTTTTGAACGGGTCCTGACGCTTTCCTTCCCGGCCGGGTTTCCTCCCGAGAAGAAGTCCCGATGGATCGACTTTGTCCGGAAATGGCAGCAGTTTTCAAGTCCCGTTGTCGCAAAGGGAATGGAGGACACGGCGTTCTACCTTTACAGCCCCCTGATCTCCTTTAATGAAGTGGGCGGAGATCCCTGTTCTCCTCCTCTCTCCACGGAAGGGTTCCATGATTTCAACCGCGAGCGTCTGCGGGATTTCCCGCTGGCGCTTTCCGCCACGTCGACTCATGATACCAAGCGCAGCGAGGATGTCCGTGCCCGGATCCACGTTCTTTCCGAATATGCCGATCTGTGGCCGGACCGGGTCGCCGGCTGGCGACGCTGGAACCGGAAGGCCCGCTCCCGGATCCAGGGAATGGAGGTTCCCGATCCCGCACTGGAACTCTTTCTCTACCAGACTCTGGTCGGGGCCTGGCCACTGGATCCGGACGAAAGTCCCGCGTTCGGAAAACGCATCGGGGACTACCTGATCAAGGTGGCCCGGGAGTCCAAGCGGCATACGAACTGGATCTCGCCCGACCCGGATTACGAAGAGGCCCTTGTGTCGTTCGCCGCGGAGATTCTCAGGGAAGACCGTCGCAACCCCTTCCTCTCCGACTTTCTGGATTTCCAGAAACGGATCGCCCTTGAGGGAGCCCAGTACAGCTTGTCCCAGCTGCTGCTCAAGCTGCTCTCTCCCGGGGTTCCCGACTTCTACCAGGGGAGCGAGCTCTGGGATCTGTCCCTGGTCGATCCGGACAACCGAAGGCCGGTCGATTACTCCCGGAGAGTCGCCTTCCTGAACCAGATCGCCAGGGAGGCTTCCGGAGACCGGGAAGGGCTTTTCCGGCGTCTTCTGGAGGGCTGGTCCGACGGCGGGATCAAGCTTTTTGCGACATGCTCTCTCCTGAATCTCCGGAAAGAGCACCCGGATCTCTTCCTGAAAGGGGCTTATACCCCGCTTCCGGATCGATGGGAGCGCTCCAGCCAGTCCGTCGGGTTCCTCCGCTCTCATCTGGACAAGGAGATCCTGGTGGCTGTTCCGGTCAGGGTGAGAGGACGGTTGACGAAGACGCTCCGGGTGGAGAGGGGAGTCTGGAGAGAGGGGATTCTCCCCCTTCCCGACGGATCCGGAGAGAGTTCCTGGACTCATGTGTTTTCCGGGAGAACGGTCGAGACCGGACAGTCGCCGGAGGGTCCGTTCCTGAGAACGGAAGACGCCTTCGGGGAGGCGCTTTTTACCGTGCTGACCCGGTGAGGGGACCGGCCGGTCCGGGGTCGGAAGATCGCGCGCAGTGCAGATGGATGAGGGAGGAAAAATGACGAACCCGGATCAGGTCTGGATCCAGCAGGGTGTCCTGTATGAAATCTATATCCGGAGTTTCTTCGACCGATCGAAGGACGGGGTCGGAGACTTCCGGGGAGTGGCGGATCGTCTGGATTATGTCGCCCGTCTCGGAGTGAAGGGGATTCTCCTGAACTGTCCATTCCAGTCCTTTGCCGGCAATGCCCGCCATCCTTTGAACGACTGGATGAGGCTCGATGCCAAGATGGGGACCTTGTCCGATTTTCTGCAGATTCTGGAGAAGGCGCACTCCCTCGGACTGAAAGTCATCATGTCCATCCCGATCAATGCGACGTCCGACCAGCACGTCTGGTTCCGGGATTCGAAGCCCCGGAACTCCCGCTTTCTCCGGAAGGCTTATTTCTGGTCGGACGATCCCCCTCCGGAACCCGGACCCGGGACCGACATCCCGGAAATCGCCAAATGGAGTCTCGACGCCGAATCGGGCCGCTACTACTGGTACCAGGATCACAAGGACGAACCGGCCCTGAATTATGGGGATCCGGAGCTTCTGGAAGAGATCCGTCGGGTGTTCGAGCACTGGCTGATGCTGGACGTGGATGGCTTCCGCCTTGCGGGTTCCGGTCGTCTCCACCGGCTGAGGAAAAATTCGATCGAGTCGGTAGGCGATCCGTTCAGGCTCTTCGGGCCTGTTCTGGAACCGTTCCGGAAGATTTTTCCCGATCGGGTCTTCCTGTTCGAGGTCGGAAACTCCAGCCGGGGGGGACAGGTCCATGACACGCGCCTGTATTACCACTTCAACTCGTTTTTCCCGGCGGTGCTCCAGGCGATCCGCAACGAAGACAAGGAGTCGCTCGAACTCATGCTTCGCTCCGGGGGAAGGGATATTCACGCGAAGAAGGACTGGCCGATCCATTGGACGCTCGATCTCCGGGAGCGCTCCGAGGAGACCTTCGAGAAATTCGAGCAGAACGACGGGGAGGATCCGCCATTTCCCCTGGAACCGGACTTGCCCCAGGACCGTCCGATCCTGTCCCGGGTGGCCCGGCTCATGGAAAACGGTCGCCGCCGGATCCAGCTGGTGATGAGCCTCTTCATGACCAGTCCCGGAATCCCGGTCCTCTATTATGGCGACGAGATCGGGATGGGAGACCATCCCCACCTCCTGGGAAGGAATCCCGTCCGGACGCCGATGCAGTGGTCCGCGGACCGGAACGCCGGTTTTTCGAAGGTCGATCCGGAGGAACTCTACAATCCGGTGATCGACGATCCCCTGTACAGCTACACCATGGTGAATGTCGAAAGCCAGGAGCGGTTCGACGACTCCCATCTCTGGAACGTGCGCAGGATGATCGATGTCCGGAACCGCCAGTCCGCGCTCTGGAGCCGTGGGCAGTTCGACGTGATCGAAAGCGGCCATCCGGGCATCTTCTCCTTTGTCCGCATCTCGGGAGGGGAGGTCTGTCTTCTGATCCACAATCTCTCAAAGTCCTCCGTCTGCGGGTTCCTCCAGCTTGCCCGGTTTGCCGGCATGGTTCCCCGCGAACTCTTCGGAGGAGCGGCCTTTCCGAGAATCCCGAAGCATCCCTATCTGGTCACCATGACTCCATACTCGTTCATCTGGTTCAGGCTGGAGCAGACTTCCCCGAAGGGTGTTGCCGAAAAAAGGGAGGGAGCAAAATGACGGCGGTCAACAGGGATCCGCTCTGGTTCAAGGATGTCATCATTTATGAGATTCCGGTGAAGTCGTTCTTCGATTCCAACAGGGATGGCGTGGGAGATTTCCCGGGCTTGATGGAAAAACTCGATTATCTGGTGGATCTGGGCGTCACGGCGCTCTGGCTTCTTCCGTTCACCGATTCCCCGCTTCGGGACGACGGATACGATATCCGGGATCACTACAACGTCTATCCCCACTACGGCACACTGAACGATTTCCAGCGGTTTCTGGACGAGGCCCATCTCCGGGGAATCCGGGTCATCACCGAACTGGTCCTGAACCATACCTCCAATACCCACCCCTGGTTCATTTCCGCCCGTTCCTCCCGCTCCTCTCCCTACCGGGACTATTACGTCTGGAGCGATACGGTCGACCGGTACCAGGGGACGCGGGTCATTTTCAGCGACACGGAGAAGTCGAACTGGACCTGGGAACCGAAAACGCGCCAGTACTACTGGCATCGTTTCTTCCATCACCAGCCCGACCTGAATTTCGACAACCCGAAGGTTCAGGAGGAACTCATGAACGTCGTCAAGTTCTGGTTTTCCCTGGGGGTGGACGGGTTACGATGCGACGCCGTTCCCTACCTGTTCGAGCGTGAAGGGACAAACTGCGAGAATCTTCCGGAAACCCACGCATTCATGAAGCGGCTCCGAAAGGAGATCGACCTCCAGTTCCCCGGGCGCATGCTCCTGGCGGAGGCCAACCAGTGGCCGCAGGACGTGCTCGAATATTTCGGGAACGAGGACGAGTTCCACATGGCGTACCATTTTCCGCTGATGCCCCGTCTGTTCATCGCCATCGCCCAGGCCAACCGGAAACCCATCGTCGATATCCTGGATCAGACCCCTCGTATTCCCGACTCCTGTCAATGGGCGATCTTTCTCAGAAACCACGACGAACTGACCCTTGAAATGGTGACGGACCAGGAAAGGGATTACCTGTGGTCCTATTATGCCAAGGATTCACGGATGCGGCTCAATATCGGTATCCGGAGACGCCTTGCGCCGCTCATGCAGAACGATCGCCGCAAGATCGACCTCATGCAGAGTCTTCTCCTGACGCTGCCGGGAACGCCGATCCTCTATTATGGAGACGAGATCGGCATGGGAGACAATGTCCATCTGGGAGACAGGAACGGCGTCAGAACCCCCATGCAATGGTCCTCGGACAAAAACGGGGGATTCTCCCGGGCCGACCCTTCTTCCCTGTTCAGTCTGACAATCCAGAATCCGGTCTACGGGTTCCAGGTGGTGAACGTCGAATCCCAGATCCGCTACCCGACCAGTCCACTGAACGTTCTCCGGCAGATGTTCCAGATACGCCAGTCGACCCAGATCTTCGGACGGGGGACCATCACGGTCATTCATTCCCGGAACCAGAAAGTGTTCGCCTATTTTCGGGAATACGGGGAGGAGGTCGCGCTGATCCTGAACAATCTGTCGGATGCCACCGAATCCGTCTACATCGATCTCTCCCGTTTTACCGGATATGTGCCGGTGGAGATGTTCAGCCAGACCCGGTTTCCCGAGATCCGCAAATCCAGGTTCCATTTCA
>DAIEST010000182.1 GCA_027346125.1 Leptospirillum sp.
AAAGAGCCGTGTTCCGGATGGACGAAGCCTTCAGCAATTTCGAAATGCCCCTGGGCGCATCGCCTCCCGGCACCCCTGCCCCCAAGGACTGATCCTGTCCTGAATAGCCCAGTCGCCTCACAGAGGAAGCATGCGTGTTTGAATGCCACTGCCCCTTCCCGCCCCTCACCGATCTGCTGGACACAACCCTCTCATGAACAAGGAGTCAGAAATGGCATCAGACAGTCCCGTCCGGGTTCCTGTTCCCCCGTTCACCCGCGAGACCGCCGTCTGGAAAGTCAGGATGGCCGAAGATGCCTGGAATACCCGCGATCCCGAACGGGTTTCCCTCGCCTATACTGTCGACAGCAAGTGGCGCAATCGCTCCGAGTTCATCACGGGAAGGGAGCAGATCGTTCATTTTCTCACCCGGAAATGGGCGAAAGAACTCGACTATAGGCTGATCAAGGAACTGTGGGCGACAGAGGGATCCCGGATTTCTGTGCGCTTTGCGTACGAATGGCATGACGATTCGGGAAACTGGTTCCGCTCTTATGGAAACGAGAACTGGGCGTTCGATGAAAACGGCCTGATGGTCGTCCGGATTGCCTCCATCAACGATTTACCGATCCGGGATACGGATCGGAAATTCTTCTGGACAATGGGGCGACGCCCCGACGATCACCCGGGACTCGACGACTTGTCCCTCTAAAACCTTCCGGACTCCTTCCTCCCGCAGTCCAGCGCATACCGGAAACGCAAAAAGGCGGGGGATACCCGCCTTCTTGCATATGGAGCGCCGGAAAACAGCCGAAGACTACAGACCCATCTGACGTTCCGCTTCCAGAATGGTGAGCGTCGTCTTGATCACCGTATCCGGGTTCAGGGAGATGGACTCGATCCCCATTCTCACCAGCGCTTCCGCCACTTCCGGAAAATCGCTCGGTGCCTGTCCGCAGATTCCCGAGTGGACCTTGTTGCGCTTGGTCCCTTCGACAGCCATCCGGATAAAGGACATGACGCCAGGATCCCGTTCATCGAAAGACTCCGCCAGAATCTCGGAATCGCGGTCCACGCCCAGGGTCATCTGGGTCAGATCGTTCGAACCGATCGAAAATCCGTCAAAAAGCTTGGAAAAGGCATCGATCTGGATGATGTTGTTCGGAATTTCGCACATGACAAAGATCTCGAGACCGTTCTGTCCGCGGCGAAGGCCATTTTCTCCCAGCACCTGGATGACGGCCTCCCCTTCCTTGATCGTCCGGCAGAAGGGAATCATGATCCGCACATTGGTCAGACCCATGATGTCCCGAACCCTCCGGATCGCCTGACACTCGAGTCCAAACCCTTCCCGGTAGCGGGGGCTGGCATACCGCGAGGCTCCCCGGAACCCGAGCATCGGGTTTTCCTCATGGGGTTCGAAATAGGTGCCGCCGATCAGGCTGGCATATTCGTTGGACTTGAAATCGCTCATCCTGACCGTAACCGGCTTGGGATAGAAGGCCGCGGCGATCGTCCCGATGCCAAACGCCAGTTTTTCGACGAAATAATCCTTCATGTCGGAATACCCGGCAGTCATCCCCTCGATCTGGGCGCGAACCTTCGGGTCCTGAACCCGTTCCGGATGCACGAGCGCCATCGGATGGATCTTGATGAACCCGTTGATGATGAACTCCATCCTGGCCAGTCCCACGCCGTCGTTCGGAATGAAGGAATGGCTGAATGCCTGATCCGGATCTCCCAGATTCATCATGACCTGGGTCCTGGGACGTTCCAGTCGGTCGAGCTTCGTCCGATCCACATGGTATTTCAGGATTCCCTCGTAGACCATTCCGGTATCGCCCTGGGCGCAGGAAACGGTGACCAGTTGGCCATCATCGAGGCCATCGGTTGCGTTTTCAGCCCCCACCACAGCCGGAATCCCCAGTTCGCGGCTGACGATCGCCGCATGGCAGGTCCGGCCCCCGCGGTTCGTGATGATGGCGGCAGCGGTCTTCATGACCGGCTCCCAGTCGGGGGTCGTCGTCTCGGCCACCAGGACCTCGCCGGGCTTGAAGTCCCTGATCTGGGTCAATTCCCGAATCACATGGACCTTGCCGGCCGCAATCTTCTGTCCCACCGATTTTCCGCGGACCAGGACGCGGCTCTTCTCGTCCAGCGTATACGCCTCGAGATAATCGTCCTTCTTCTGGGATTCCACCGTTTCGGGACGGGCCTGGACCAGAAAGATCTCTCCGGAAACCCCGTCCTTGGCCCATTCCATGTCCATCGGCCGACTCTCGCCGGCCTTCATGGAGTAATGTTTCTCCACCTTGATCGCATAGTCCGACAGTACAAGGATCTCGTCGTCCGTCAGGCAGAATTTCCGGGCATCTTCCGCCGATACGCGCTCGTTGTGAACGGTCTCTTTCGCGTTTCCCTCCGAATACACCATCCGGAACTGCTTCTGTCCGAGATTCTTGCGAATGATGGAGCGATGTCCGGTTTCGAAGGTGGGCTTGAACACGTAGAATTCGTCAGGGTCCACATTCCCCTGGACCACGTTCTCCCCGAGACCGTAGGCGCCAGTGATGAAAACCACATCCCGGAACCCCGTTTCGGTGTCCAGGGAAAACATGACGCCGCTCGACCCCTTGTCCGAACGAACCATCTTCATGATCCCGATGGAAAGGGCAATGTCGAAATGGTCGAACCCCTTGTCGACGCGGTAGGAGATGGCCCTGTCGGTGAACAGGGAAGCGAAGCACTTGAGACAGGACTCCCGAAGCTCCGCCAGTCCCCGGATATTCAGGTAGGTATCCTGCTGGCCGGCAAAGGATGCGGTGGGAAGATCCTCCGCTGTCGCCGAACTCCGGACGGCCACATCGGGATTTTCCCCGTACTCCTTGCCCAGGATCTCATAACCCCGGACAATTTCCGACCAGAGATCCTCCGGGATCACGGCACTCAGGATCAGATCCCTGGCCCGCTTGCCGCGCCGGGACAGGTCGTCCATGTTATGCCGATCAAGACCGTTCAGCGTCTCCTTGAGGGAGGAGAAAATGCCGGCAGCTTCCAGAATATGCCAATAGGCATCTGCCGTAATCGCAAAGCCGTTGGGAACCTTGACCCCTTTGGGGACGAGTTCCTGATAGGCTTCCCCGAGCGAGGCATTTTTTCCGCCAACCAGGGGGAGATCGGTCAGCTTGATCTCATTAAAAAAGCGGATATACTTCATGGATTCCCTTTCACGAGAAAAACCGGACGAGACCTTCTTGTTCAGCGAGGTCAACAAACGAACATTCCAATGGCCCCTCAGAAGCGGGACCGGCAACCTTTCCGTGTCTCAAAGATTAGGGGAGTTTGCCAAAATAATCAAGGCAATAATGGCTCTTACCCGCGATTCATGAAGGCCTTTTTTTATTGAATCGTCGTATTTTGCGGCGATAGGTCGTCTCGGAAAGCCCGGTAATTCTCCGTCCCTTTCCCGGATCTCCTTCCGCCACCCGGAATACCCCGTCGAAATAGGAACTCTCCCAGGTTTCGCGGGCGATCGAGTAGGGAGGAAGAATGACCTCCTCCTCATCGGGAAAAAGAAGGGAGACTGTCAGCGGACCTTCCTGTGCATGAAGAATCGCCGCGGAGATTCGCTCCGACAGTTCCCGGACATTTCCGGGCCAGCGGTAGGAGGCGATCGCATCCATCACGCCGGGACCGGCCTCCAGTTCCGCCTTCCCGTACCGGCGGGAAAAATGGCGTATCAGGGAACGGACAAGCTCGGGCAGGTCCGTGAGCCTCTCGCGCAAGGGAGGGATCCGGATCCGGTGCGCCTGCAGACGAAAGAACAGGTCTTCCCTGATTCGGCCTGTCTCCCGGAGACTCTGGAGAGGGATATTGGTGGCCAGGACGATACGGGCATCGGATTTCCGGGAACGGACCTCTCCCACCGGAAGGTAGGTCCGGGTCTCGAGAACGCGCAGAAACTTGGCCTGCAAGTCCGGATTCATCGAATTGAACTCGTCCAGAAAGAGAGTGCCCCGATCTGCCGCCCCAAAAAACCCTGTCCAGTTTTCCTGGGCTCCGGTAAACGCTCCCTTCCGATACCCGAAGAACTGACTTTCGAAAAGGCTCCCCGGCACACCGGCCATATTCACCGCGATCAGCGGACCGGAGGCACGCTGGGAGCGTGCGTGAAGGGCTTCCACGAAAAGTTCTTTTCCTGTTCCCGTCTCCCCCTCCAGGACAACGGGCACATCGTGCCGCGCAAAGATCTCCAGACTCCGGAGCGCCTTCTGGTAGGCTTCTGA
>DAIEST010000194.1 GCA_027346125.1 Leptospirillum sp.
CCCGGTCATTGCCGCCACCGAACGGGAGCAAGGCATGATCCGGGTCGTTGTGGCAGTCATCTTCGGCATCTATATTTATATGCTGCCCCATGCCTCCACTACTCCATTCATTCTTTTCTCTCCCCAAAAACTGATTGTTCCCGCTCTGATATACAGTGCCCTGATGTTGTCTTCGATCCTTACTTACCCAGGTTTCTTCCCCGCCCGAATCGTCATCGGTATCGTTGGCGACCTCGGTTTCGTCATGATTCTCATGTCGATGACCGGCATGAGGGGCCTTCCGCTTGGCGTCGTGGCCCTCTGGATCATCATGGGAAACGGCTTTCGGTTCGGCGTCCGCTACCTGACGATTGCTACCATCTATGGCGCTCTCGCCTTCCTTGCCGTCTATCGGATGAACCCTTGGTGGCAGAACCATGCACTGGTTTTCGACAGCCAGCTGATCGGGATAATTGTTCTTCCTCTCTATATGGCGGTGTTGCTCTCCAAACTGGAAAAACTGATCGAAGCCGCCAACGCCGCCAACTTATCGAAGTCGCGCTTTCTGGCCAACATGAGCCACGAACTCCGGACGCCACTCAACGGGATAATGGGTCTCTCCGAACTGCTCCGGGAACACGCATCTTCCCGCCAGAACGAACTGCTCGACACACTCCAGGGCTCCGCCCGGCACCTGTCGGACATCATCGGAAAGATCCTCGATTTTTCCCGGCTCGAAGCGGGACGGATGACCGTGAGCGTGGTGTCCTTCGACGTGGGGCAGGTCGTCGCCGAAACCGTCAGCGCCCTTCTTCCCCTCGCCCGTCAAAAGAATCTTCCCGTCACGGTTCTGATGGACGCCCGCTTTCCCGCCTCTCTCCGGGGCGATCCGTTTCACCTGAAGCAGATCCTCACCAACCTTCTGGGAAACGCCATCAAGTTTACCGAATCGGGGGAAGTTCGCCTGACGGTTACACCCGTCCCGATGTCCGGAGAACGGGAGTTCCATGTCCGATTTGAAGTTTCCGACACCGGCGTCGGCATCGCGGACGGAGAAAAGAACCGGATCTTCGACAGCTTTTCCCAGGGAGACGATTCGGTCACCAAACGGTACGGCGGGGCGGGTCTCGGACTCTCCATCACCCGCCAGCTCGTGGAACTCGAAAAGGGGGAACTCGGTTTCCTGAGCCACCAGGGGAAAGGGTCGATCTTCTGGGTTTCGATTCCCTACACCGTCGACCCGGACCTGACCTTGCTGAAGCCCGGCTGGACGACGCAGAAGCAGGTATCCGTCTGGGCGCCCCCGGAACGACAAGAGGAAATCCGGACGCTTCTGCAACTTCTGGGCATCGACCCGAACGTGCCCAGATCTCCAGGAACAGTTCTTTCCGCCACGGCTCCTCTCTTCACACGCAAGGCTCTTCTCGCCATGCTCACCCCGAATACCCTGCCCGCGTTTCGGGAGTACCTCGACAACCAGATGAAAGATGCCTCCGGTGAAGATCCCCTGACCATCGTCTCGTCCGAAAGAACAATGACCTCGTCGCTTCTAGAGCTTCCCCAAACCGGGGGATGGATCGTCCTCACCGATTCTCCGCCTTCCCCGGAAACCGTCAGCCGAATCCTGGGATGGACGATCGCGACGGTCCCGGCCGCCACCAAAAATGCCGAGCCTTCGGCCCCTCCCCCCTCGACCGGAGGCACGATCCTCGTAGTCGACGACCAGGAGGTGAACCGTACGGTCCTCGAAGGTCTTCTGAAGAGCAAGGGCTACCAAGTTGCCCTGGCCAACGATGGAGAGATGGCGCTCGATCTTCTGGATGAAAACAGGGCGCAGTTCGATCTGATGATTCTCGACCTGTGCATGCCGAGCAGGGGTGGGCTTGACGTTCTGAAGGCGCACCGGTTCATGGAACCGAAAAACCCCGTTCCCGCGATCATCCTCACCGCAAACCAGTCCGAAGAAGCCCGTCTCGAAAGTCTGGACGCCAAAGCCGAAGTTTTTCTCACCAAACCGCTCGACACCCGGCAGCTTCTCGACACCATCGACCGGATCCTCAAGCGCCAGGCCATCGCTTCCGGCCAATTTGTCCCGGATCCATCCCAATCCCCACGCCTTCCGGAAGACCTCCTTCCCCTCATCGAAACCGGAACTCTTCTGGCGCTCCGGGAATTCAGCCCCCATCCAACCTTTCTCCGGAAGCTCGTGAACGGATTCATCGCGGAAGGCCATCGGCATATGGACAACCTCCAGGACGCCTGCCGCCAAAAAGATTATCCGGTTTTGATGGAAGCCCTCCATTCCCTCCGGGGAAGCGCTCTTCAACTGGGAGCCCTGAAACTCGCCCATTTGTGCCGGGAAGCCGAAAAACTCAACGTTCCGGACCTGATGGAAAACCGGCTTGGAGCGTTGGAAGAACGATTGCCCCGGACCTTCGAAGATACGCTTCGGGAGCTCGACCGGCTGATCGAAACACACCCCGAGCTCCATCTCTCTTCGGGATAAGCTCCGACATCGCTCCAAATCTCTTTAGATCAAGACATGCGTGACGGATATCACATCCGTGATTGATCAAAACCCTTGAATATCCCTCCTCTTTCCTCTCAAATACACAGGATGCATTTTTCGCTAGTATGGAAAATCTTATACTGGAGAAGGAAAAATCTTTACCTTTAACATTTAATCAATTTTATTTATCAATAAAATTGATTTACAACACAAAAATCCGGTGGTAGGATTCACCTCAAGAGAGGGAGCCTTGGACGAAAGAAACAGATTTTTTTCTCCAATCCAGGACTTCCCTTTCAAACAAGGAAAAGGGGAACAAGCTTCTTTCCCTTTTCTTATTTCATCCCGACCAAAAACGCATGGCCTCAAAAAGGGAGAAAAAGGATGGACACGATGACGATGACGGTCTCCACAACAAGAAACATTCCCTGCCCTACTTATTCACAGCTCTCGATCGTCCACGACGAGAACTATCAGGTCGATTGGTGCTACATGCAGGGGGATCCCCGTCCGTGCTTCACCCCCAAGATGCTGGAAGAACTACAGCATTATGCCAACCATCTTTCCATTCAGGCGGACCGGGAGGTTCGTTACCGGATC
>DAIEST010000156.1 GCA_027346125.1 Leptospirillum sp.
GGGACTGCCGGGAAAAAAGATCAGGACCAACATGAACCGGTTCCCTGTCATACGCAACCTGCTGCACCGAAGGACTGCCTCCGCGCCGGGCGCCCCCCTCGTCCCCTGGCCGATCGACGACCGCTCCGGCGGAACAATCGTCGTTTCGAAGTTTTCCGGCTGGGGAAGCCTCCTGAACATCGCGCCTCTCCTCGAAGGGATCCGGCGGAAACATCCCCACTCGCAACTCGTCCTGGTCACCGACCACCACAACGAGGAACTGGTCCGTCGGCTTCCCTGCCTGAGCCAGGCCCTGTTTCTTCCGGAAACGGGCAGGAACAGCCCGGTTCCCCTCTATCAGGTCGTCAGGCTCGCCCTCCAACTCCGCCGACTGAACCCCCGGATCTTTCTCGATCTCCAGCTTCAGACCCGAAAATCCCTGGCGCTCAACCTGGCGATTCTGAGCGGAGCGGAAATCCGGATCGGATTTGTCGGCGGAAAGGATCCCCGGCGTCTGGCCAGATTGACCCATCCGCTCTACTTCAACATGCACCAGGCCACAAAATCGGTTTATGACCAGGCCTCCCTTCTGATGGGGGTCGATCCGATCCCCTCTCCGGCATCCATCCTGATCGAATGGCCTGCGGATGCCCGGCATCTTGCGACCGTCCTTCCCGAAATCCTCGACCCTTCCGTTCCCCTGTGCATCATCAACCCCAACGCTTCCGAACGGGCGTACGAGCGCCGCTGGCCTGTCTCCCATTTTCAGGAGGCGATTCGGCGCCTCCTGTCCTCTCACCGATCCCTGAAGATCGTCCTTGTGGGCTCCCCGGACGAACGGGAGTATGTAGAGGGACTGGAAAACGGTATCCCTTCCGCCATGAAGGAAAGGATCCGGAACATGGCGGGTCGTCTCTCCTTCGGCGGACTTCTGGCTCTCCTCAGGAAGGGAAGCTGCTTTCTGACCAACGACAGCGGCCCCCTTCATCTCGCCCTTTCCCTGGGAACGCCGACCATCGGACTCTTCGGTCCGACCCACCCGGCACTGATCCCGGCCCGCACGCCCTCTTCCCGCACAATCTTCCTGTACGAACCGCACTATTGCAGCCCCTGTGTCCACCATGTCTCCCAACCGCCCTGCGGAGGGGACAATCTCTGTCTCAAGCAGATTTCCGTGGAGTCCGTGGTTCGGGCCTGCGAGGCCTTTCTTCTCAAGAATCGGGGCACACGCCTGTTGCCCCAGGAATGGAATACCTTCACGCCTCCCGGGGTCGTCGAATACCAGTGCCAGCCCCTTGCCCTGTTCCGCCCTCCCGCAAACGGCCATTCCCCCTCGGCCGAGGCTCATCCCTCTCCCGCCTCCGAGTCCCGGATCAGGAAACAGGGAGGAGGATGAAAATCGGCCCCTCCCCGGTCATCCTTGTCCTGTCCGTCAACAGAGTCCTGAGGGGGATCGTCCAGGGATTCCTGCTCGCCCGGTTTCTTCCGGACATCCACGATCTCGGATGGTCCACCGTCGCCGCAGGCTCCATCCTGTCAGGGGGACTCCTGTTCGATTTCCTCCTGACACTCGCCATCGGCCATCGCACGGACCGATCCGACCCGACATCGATCCTGATGACCGGAGAGGCCCTGACACTGGCTTCCGGTGCTCTCTTCCTTCTGTTCCCGTCTTCCTTCCTCCTGGGAACGGCCACATTCCTGGCGGGACTGGGACAGCGTTCCAACGGTTCCCCCGGCCCCTATGCCCCGGCAGAACAGGCCCTTCTGATCCGAAACGCCCGGACCGCATTCCGCTTCACCCTCTTCAGCAAGAACACGGCAGTGGGACTTTTCGGAATGTCCGCGGGAGCTTTTCTGGGGGGGCACTCCCGGATGGCCGGAATCGACGGCCCCATGATCAACCTGAAAGTGGCCATCGTTGCCCTTGTGATCATTTCTTTCATCAACATTCTCCTGCTCCGGGTTCCTTCCCGAATCCGGACCTCCCTCCCGTCCCCTCTTCCGACAGGGCGGAGGATCCTCAATCCTCTTTCCGGTCCGGAAAAAAGACATCTCGCCATTCTGGTTTCCGGCAATCTCTTCGCCGGAATCGCGATCGGGCTGACAGACCCCACCATCGCCTACTGGTTCCTGCTCAGATTTCACACGAGTCCGGACCATGTCTCGTTCCTGCTGGCCCTTTCCTACCTCGTATCCGCCCTTTTCTCCCTGCTCCTCGCCTTTCAGACAGACGCGGCCAGGCTGATCCGGACGGCATTCCTCATGCAGTTCTTCGCGCTCCTGAGCCTGGCCCTGCTTCCTGTCGTCCCGGTCCTGTTCTTCGCTTTTCTGCTGTACACCCTCCGACTGGCGTTTGTCCGTGCCCCCGGAGGAGTGCGCCAGGCCCTGGCCGGAGAGATTGTCCGCCAGGAACATGCCGGCTGGGCGGCCAGTCTGCATTTTTCCTCCCTTCAGGCCGCCCAGATCGTCGGTCCCTTCATTGCGGGATTCTGCTGGAAAAGGAACTGGACAAACGCTCCGCTCTTTCTGGCCACCCTCAGCACGGCGTTGTCCCTCGTCCTGTTCCTGATCCTGTACAGAAAGGCCCTTGGACCCGATCGGGCCATGACACTTACCGCCCCATGATCCCTTTTCATCCGGGGCATCAACATTCAAGGAGAGTGGAGAATGCCTCTGAAACAGCGCTCCGATCCAGAAAATCGCGACACGGGAAAACTCCGGTGGATCGCGCTTCTGTTCGTCGTGTTCCTTCCTGGCTGCAATCCCGGAGGGAGTCCGGGCGGGCTCGCCTACGGCCCCGCCTATATTCCGCCCTGCACCTGCTGTTGCGGAGGCGAAGGGTACGTATACCACAAGAATACGACTCCCTCGCCGATTTCAGCGGCGATTCTGCACGAGACGTCGGGTCCCATGGCAAACGTCAGCGCCAACCACGGAAGCGTCCGGGCACGTTCGAAAAAAGGCGTCCATAAATGATTTCATTCTTATTCCGTCCCGATGCCTCGCACCGCAGCAATCCCCGGAACACCTTGCCGGAACATTCCCAAGGCCGGCCAGCCGGCAAACACACAATCCACCCTTAAACGGAAGGATCCATCCATGAACAAGCTCTCCATTCTCCGGACAAGAACCCTTTCGCTCGCTCTGGGCGCTCTCCTCCTGGCCGGATGCACCTCCACCGGAAGCCTCGGCATCGTATCCAACAGCGAAACAGAAACGGATCTGGGACCCCACGATCCCCATACCTTCCACCGGGTCGGGTCCCAGATCTCCGGAACCGCCTGCCGCCACTTCATCCTGGGAGTCCTGCCACTGGGGAATTCCGATATCGAATCCGCCATGAGAAAAGCCCTGTC
>DAIEST010000212.1 GCA_027346125.1 Leptospirillum sp.
AAGCCAAGTTCGAGCCGAAGGGCAAAAATGGAACAGGGAGATCTGGTGACACTGGATCTGCTTCGACCAACAGAAGGCCTAGTGACGAAGTGTCTACTCTAGACGGTGCGCCCGATGCACCAACTCCAGAGCAACCACCGATGCTGACGAATAAGGGTTCTTCAGGCCAATTTGGTGTCTTCTCAAAGTCCTCCCCCTCTAGGAGGGCTCACGGACGCAAGGAGAAAAAGCGCACCAAGGCTGGTCGTTTGATGAGCTACGCTGCATCACCAGGGGAAGTACAGAGAGAAGAGAGTACGGAAGACATGGAGAATGCTGCGGCTCGGAACGCTACTGGAAGGGCTGCGCTGGACTACTTCTTGTTGACACAGTCTGATCGTTGGAAGTTGCTGACGCCTATGCCTCACAATAACCCGGGCTTTGACATCAAGGCGGTAGCTCATGACGGCACCGAGGAGTTTATTGAAATCAAAGGACAAAGCGCTGCTTGGACAGAGGATGGTGTGGCCCTCACTCCAACAGAGCTGGTGGCGGCGCAGCGTTGGGGAGAGCATTACTGGCTTTGTGTTGTAGAGTACGCACAAGATGAGAAGCGACGGGCCTTGTATCTGCTAAAGAACCCGTACGGCTTGACTCAGCAGTTCCGTTTCGACTCGGGTTGGAAGTCGGCTGCTTTCAGTGAAGCCGCAGTGCCCCTTAAGCCGGAAGTCGGATTCTTCGTTGAAATTCCAAAGAGGGGAAAAGGGAAGATTCTTACCGTTCGTAAAAATGGACAGTTTTATAGGTTTCATGCAGTCCTAGAGGGTGGCAAACAGGTCAAGGAAATCTTCAACCCTGCAACGATGAAGCTCTCAACGGAGTAGTCATGGCTCAAATGATTCCTGTCCTCACAGAGGGGCAACTTCGAGCATTTCGTTCGAGAGCCGAGGCGCGCTTCTATGAGGTATGCAGAGACCAGTTGCCCAACAATGTGGTCGTCATTCACAGCGTTGAATGGATTTATCGCGACCAACAAGGTCGCGTCAGAGAGGGGGAAGCCGATTTCACCATATTGATTCCGCAGTCTGGGGTCTTTGCTGTTGAGGTCAAGGGTGGCGGCATCGTATATGACGCCCTCGCCGGTAAGTGGTACACTGTTGACCGAACCGGTCAGCGCAACGCCATCAAGGATCCGTTCAAACAGGCATCCAGTGAGCGCCATGCCTTGCTTTACCAATTGACCGGACACCCACTCTGGCGACAGTGGAGAGGTACTCGACTGACACTGGGCCATGCCGTAGTTCTTCCCGACATCAACGACTCTGCGTCCATTCAGGGACCTGATAGACCGCGGGAAATCATTGGCGTTAACGATGACCTTCGTGCAGTTGGTGCGTGGCTGGACCGAGTTGTTCGCTTCTGGAGGCGTCAAGGAGACGATGTTCTTGGGGTGCAAGGCGTCCGGCTTGTGGAGGATATTCTATGCAGGTCGATTGAAGTCCGGCCAGCACTTCGTGCGACAATTGATGATGCAGAACTGCAGCGACTTCGCCTGACCGCGAACCAAGCCAAGATCCTGCGAACAATTGGCGGCCGAAAAAGGGCTGTTGTATCGGGCGGCGCAGGTACGGGAAAGACACTGCTTGCAGTTGAGAAGGCAAGGCAGCTTGCCCAGAATGGCCTGACAGTCCTACTGCTCTGCTACAACCGGTCGCTCGCTGATGCTCTAGCCGTTGGACTACAGAATGAGCACCAAGTGCTAGTTCTCAGTTTTCACCAGTTGTGCGACAGGCGCATCAGGCAGGCACAACAAGCTACAGGGCGAAACCTGATGGAAGAAGCAGCGGATGCCTACCCCGGAAACAGCGACCAGCATCGCTTCGATGTTCAGATGCCGTACGCCTTGGCACTGTCGAACGAATTGCTGGAGGAAAAATTTGACGCGGTAGTGGTCGATGAGGCGCAGGACTTCAGCGATGAGTACTGGTTCGCCATCGAAGAGCTATTGCGTGACCAAGGGGCTGGCTTCCTCTACATCTTCATTGATGAGAACCAGGCTCTCTACCCTCGCCACAGCAATCTCCCCGTGAGGGATGAGCCATACCACCTTACGTCAAATTGCAGAAACACTACACCGATACATGAGGCCGGCTATGTCTTCTACGCTGGTGAGCCAATTGACAAGCCTGATCTTCCAGGTCCAGTTGTAGTGCACATTGCCCTTGACGGAGATGATGCCCAAGCCGACGCCATCGTGCGGCAGGTGCGACAGTGGGTTTGCGACGAAGGGCTACGTCCAGAGGATGTCGCTGTCCTAGTCGCCAAGCGACCGAAGTCCCACCTTTACGACCTACTTCAGCAGCGACGCCGGGGGACTGGTGTCGTCTGGGCAGTAGAATCTCATGGCCGGAATCGCAGTGTTTTGGTCGACACCGTGGCTCGATTCAAGGGTTTGGAGGCTCCAGCTGTAGTGCTGTGGCTCGGCGATGAAGTTGTAGATGACGCGCAGTGGGAGACGGTATATGTGGGAATCACGAGAGCAAAATCATTGCTATGTATCGTAGG
The DNA here is from genome assembly GCA_027346125.1 of Leptospirillum sp. Taxonomy (GTDB): domain Bacteria; phylum Nitrospirota; class Leptospirillia; order Leptospirillales; family Leptospirillaceae; genus JAJYGC01. The sequence continues at coordinate 2,545 of DAIEST010000212.1, forward strand.
TTCGCCCAAGGCCTTGAAGGCGCTCCGGGCAAAGCAGCTCCATCACTCAGCTTTGGCCGCATCTCACTGACGAATCACACAAGAGATTCCCCGCCCGCTTCCAGAAAACGCGAACGGGTACAATCGCCTTAAAAGAGCGCAACCGACACAACAAACCTGTCCCGATTTCCCGAGATTTCTTTATTTTGAGCCATTCTCAAACGTTACACTGCATCGATACATTTTGAATGGAGTCAGGTCGACATGAAGTGGGCCACCTGCTGGATCCATCCCGATCAGGCGAAAGCAGGAAAAACGATCGGGGTGCCCCTCAATCAGGAAGCATTTTCAGTGCTTCGGAAGCAGCAGATGAGCAAACATTATCGGAGGGTCTTTACCTTCGAGGGAAAACCGGTGGGGCAGGTCAACACAAAAGCATGGAGGAACGCCCTGAAACGGGCCGGGACAAGGACTTCCACTGGCACAATCTCCGCCATACATGGGCCTCGTGGCATGTGTTGCAGGCGGGAACGCCGCTTCATGTCCCTCAGAAATTGGGAGAATGGTCGGAGAATAAAATGGTCCAGCGATATGCTCACCTGGCCCAGGAGCATCTGTCGCGATTTGTGGAAAACTCAAATCACGTCACAAATATGTCACAACCGGAACTGCGGATCGTCTGAAAATGGTGGAGGGTAGGGGAGTCGAACCCCTGGCCTTCAGGTTGCGATCCTGACGCTCTCCCAGCTGAGCTAACCCCCCGAGAAAGACAAGATACAATACCAGAACAACCCCTGCTCAGCAAGGTTCCCCGGGACCGGATCCGATCCTCGCTTCCCGGGACACTTCCACCGTGCGCCCACGAACCGAAAGACAGCCTTCCGAATGAAGCCGGAGCGCTTCTACATATGCCTCATGCTCGGCTTCCCGGATTCTGGACGAAAGGGTTTCCTCCGTGTCGTCATCCCGGACAGGAACCGCTCTCTGGACAATGACCGGTCCGTGATCCATTTCAAGGTCCACATAATGGACCGTCACACCGGAAACCTTCACCCCGTATTCGATGGCCTGCCGCTGGGCGTGAAGCCCCGGAAAAGCCGGAAGCAATGAAGGGTGGATGTTCAGGATACGGTTTGGGAAAGATTCGATCAGTACGGAACCCACCAGCCTCATGTACCCGGCCAGGGCGATACAGTCGATTTTTCTCTCCCTCAGGGTCTCGAGGATTTTTTCCTCATACTGATCCCTTCCGGAAAAAGAACCGGGAGAGATCTGGAGAAAGGGAACACCCATCCGGAGAGCCCGGTCGAGAACCGGAGATCCGAGCCGGTCGCAAACCAGCAATGCCGGCTTGAGGCGAGGGAGCTTCCCTTCCCGGATGGCCCGGACAATGGCTTCAAAGTTCGTCCCGGAACCGGAAGCAAAAATGGCCAGGTTGAGGGATTCAGAACGAGCGGTCATAGACCACCTCTCCCCCGCCGGGAATCACCTCGCCCAGGAAGTGGAACGATTCCCCTTTTTCGTCGAGAAACCGTTCGAGCGTTGCCCCCTGATCGGACGGGACCACAACGACCAGACCGATCCCCATATTGAAGACCTTGAACATTTCCCGTGTCGTTATCCTGCCCTGTTCCTGGATCTGCCGGAACACGTCGGGTTTGGGCCAGGCCTTCGGATTGATCCGGGCCGAGAACCCGGCGGGAAGAATGCGGGGAATGTTTTCGGTCAGTCCTCCGCCGGTCACATGAACCAGCCCGCTCACCGTCACGGCCCGGATCATCTCCAGAATCAGCTTCACATAGATTCTTGTAGGAGCCAGAAGGAGATGGGCCCAGTCCAGATCGTCGGACCAGTCGGGACGATCTTCCGGACGGATCCCCCCTTCTTCCAGCAGCACCTTGCGGACAAGGGAAAACCCGTTCGAATGGAGCCCGGTGGAAGGAATCCCATAGAGCCTGTGGCCCAGTCCGATCGAACGGCCGTCGATGATCCGCTCCCTGTCCGCGATTCCCACCACAAATCCCGCCAGATCGAAATCCGAGTCACGGTAAACTCCCGGCATTTCGGCCGTCTCCCCCCCCAGCAGGGCTGCGCCTGCCTGTTGGCAACCTTCCGCAATGCCGGAGAAGATCCTCTTTCCGACTTCGGGGTCCAGTTTCCCGGTGGCGAAATAATCCAGGAAGAAAAGCGGTTCCGCTCCCATCACCGCGATGTCGTTGGCACACATGGCAACAAGATCGATCCCGAGATACTCGTAAAGGTTTGCCCATTGCGCCACCTTGAGCTTCGTTCCCACACCGTCCGTCCCGGAAACCAGCACCGGGTCCCGGTATTTTCCCCACTCCGGACGAAATACCCCCCCGAATCCCCCTATTCCTGCCAGAAGACCGTCCCGACGCGTTTTCTCCGCAAGCGGCCGGATGGCGTCCACCCACCGGTTTCCCCGGTCGATCGAGACGCCGGCCGCCGCATAACGTTCTCCCCGATCTTCTTCCATCAGTTCCTTTCCGAATCGATCATTTTTATTAATAAAATTTCATGATAAATTGACAACACGATAAGATGGTGGTGTATGCTTCATTTCCTGGGTGTTCCGGAGACCCGCCTCCGCATATTCCAACCCACTCAAGTGATTGGGAGAGTATACCGAAAAGACCTTGGGCCAGCAATCTTCCGCCGCTTCATCCATTCCGTTCAATCATGTCGGTGCCCTGTCTTCCCGGGGTACTCACCGGATTGAATCAGTCCGGATACGCACCGTCCGACAAGAGGACATCCTTTCGGCGAACCGCATGCCCAATATCTTGAAGAAAGGCCCGACATGAAGACCCCTGCGGCTGCACCCCGATCGGGGAACAGCAAGAACCCCGGAAGAACCTTCCGTCTCTTCCTCCTCTCCCCTCTTCTTCTCGCTCTCGCTGCCTGCGGGAACGGGAACCTGTTCAACGGGGTAGGGGGGAATGGAACAGGAACGCTCCAGGGGGCAAAAACGACCGCGCTCCAGTATATCGCAAACGGAAACTATTCCGGAGCGGCCGGCGCCATTTCACCCTACTGCCCGAACAACGCCTGTCCCGACACGGCCTCCGCAAACATCCTGACGGACTCCTACATCGCGCTGGGAACCGCATCGGGCTCGACTTACGTGGCCGCATCATCGATCCTCGTGGCAAGCAGCAGCGGGAGCTACGTCGGAACCAACCAGATCGTTTCGAACCTGATCAGCCTGGCCCAGAACGGCGCCACCGCTTCCCAGACATTCAACGCCATCGCCCAGGTGGTTCCCTGTATCCAGACCAACCAGTGCACATCCACCGGGATTGCCGATCTCCTGACCGCGCTCGAGGTTCAGATCAACAGCGGGTGCACCGTGAGCGCCTGCGATCCGGACATGGTTTCCATGTACGCCCTGGCCGCGGCCGTATACGTGCTCGCCAATCTCCAGTACCAGACCGGCCTGACCTACATCAACGGAACATGGGAACTCTGCACTGCCAGTGGCGGCGGAACATCCTCGTGTACCTCATCCCTCTCCAGCATTTCACTGGCGGCATCTTCATCGATCAACAACGACTGCTGGCTCCTCTTCTCCGGGCTTCCCGGGGCCTCCGGCGTTTGCGGAACACCGACTCTTCCCGCCAATCCCCCTTCTCTCGCCAGCGTCGTCGCCACCATCGCCACCACGCTCGGAACCAGTTCGGTCAACCTGACCAATTCGCTGAACCAGCTGTTGAACGCCATCATCACCTGCAACTCGGCCTGTTCCACCACGAACTCCAGTTCGACGCCCACATCCGTATCGAGCATCACTTTTTTGACGGCACTCAACAACTATCTCAAGAACATCCAAACCTTTTAAACCGATCGGGATAAGACGATGAAAAAGAGATTCCAGACATTGTTTCTGTCCGCACTCCTGGGAGGCGGATCTTTTTTCCTGGTGCCCTCCGCATTGCAGGCCGCTCCGACCGGCATCGCCGGAACGGCCCTTTTCCAGCAGTTTCCCATGCTCTACCAGGGGGTCGTCCCTCTCGGAATGGGAGGAGCCTTCACCGCCGTCGCCGACGATGAAAACGCCGTCTTCTACAACCCGGCAGGGCTCGACAACATCCAGACTTCATCCTTCAAGATCCTGGACATTTCCGCGGATGCCACCTACCCCGGGCTCTTTTCCCTTTACAGCGACATCCAGAACGACAACAAGCTCACCGGAACCACCCAGGCGACGGCGTACGTCAACACATTCAACTCTTACGCCAACCAGTCCCTCTATGTCCGGGCGGGGGACTATTCGAACTACACCACCCACGATTTTTCCATCGGACTCCTGACCAACAACCAGATGCAGGCCACCCCGAATGCCGTGGCGACCACCAACAATCTGGCCACACTGGCAGCCCTGTCGGACACGGGTATTGTCGTTTCCGGCGCCTACGGATTCTTCAACCACCATCTCCAGATCGGCGGAACGATCATGGGACTCAACCAGATGTTCGCCAATATCCCCAGCCTTTCCGTCAACCAGGCTACCAACATGCAATCCACCATCAACTCCAATCTCAGCCACGGCCTTGGAGTTCTGGGAGACGTCGGAGCCATCTATCACTTTGATCTCCCCCTGAATCCGACCATCGGGGCTTCGGTGGAAAATATCGGGACCGCGGATTTCGGAGCGGCCGGAACCCTTCCGCAAATCATCAACGCCGGCGTGGGAATCGATCCGGATATCGGCTTCGGCCGTCTTCTTGTCGATGTCGACTACGATGACGTGGCCAATTATCTGTATTACACGGGAGACTCTCTCTGGCTCCACACCCATGTCGGGATCCAGTACCAGTTCCCCGAGATTCTGACGCTGTCGGCAGGGCTCTACGAAGGGTATCCGACATTCGGGTTCGGTCTAGACCTCTGGGCGTTCATGATCAACGGAAGTTACTATACGGAAGAGGCTGGCGTGGTTCCCGGACAGAACCCCAATCACATTGTGGCGCTTCAGGTCGCATTCGGCTGGATGTAGGGGAGACAAAAAAAGGGATGAAGGCCATCAGCCCCTCATCCCTTCTGCCTCGTTTCCGGACAATCGTGACCGGTTCACGAAACCGGATCAGTGCGGATTCTTTCTCCCCGAAGACGGGGGGAGGTCGCGGGTCGTTCGCGCCAGGCGATCCAGTGCCTCCTTGGCCGCTTTCTGCTCGGCTTCCTTCTTGGAGCGGCCGGAGCCTTCTCCGTAAGGCTTGTCCCGGATCATGACCACCACGTCGAACTCTTTCTGATGGTCCGGTCCGCGTTGCCCGACGATCTGGTACAAGGGAAGGGTTTCCAGCTCGCGCTGGCAGTATTCCTGAAGGTCGGTCTTGTAATCCTGCACAGAATCCACGGAAACCGCCTGCGTGATCAGCGTCCTGAAATGTCCGATAATGAAGGTTCGGGCAGCGTCCAGACCTCCATCCAGATAAATCGCCGCAATGATCGCCTCAAGCGCATCCGCCAGCAGGGAACTCTTCTCCCGTCCCTGGGTCAACTCCTCGCCCTTGCCGATCAGGAGAAAGTTTCCGACTCCGATCTGCCTGGAAAAAATCGCCAGGGTCGGCTCGGAAACGACTCTTCCCTTGAATTTGGACAGAACGCCTTCGGGATATTTTGGGAAATTCATCATGAGATATTCGGCGATGACCAGCCCCAGAACCGTATCCCCGAGAAACTCGAGACGCTCGTTGTTGTGGGTCACGCCGAGACGGCGTCCTTCATTCATGAAGGACTTATGGATGGTCGCTTCCTCGAGAAGCTCAATCTTGCGGAAACGATACCCAAGACGGTCTTCCAGTGCCCTGAGATCACGGCCGGACTTCGTTCTTGGAATCAAGGCATGCTCCTTGGTAGCGTTAAGGCAAATCCATCGTTCCGATTACAAGCGATGCGTTGGTCCCTCCAAACCCGAAGGAGTTTTTCAGCGCTGCCATGACCCGCATCGGACGCGCACCTTCCCGGACATAGTCCAGGTCACACTCGGGATCGGGATTTTCGATATTGATCGTGGGCGGAACAACTCCTTCGCGGAGTGCAAGCAGCGTGAAGATGGCCTCAACGCCTCCGGCTCCGCCCAGAAGGTGACCGGTCATCGATTTTGTCCCACTGATCGCAATTCGCCCGGCATGCTCTCCGAATACCCTTTTGATGGCCAGCGTCTCAAGCTTGTCCGCAAAGGTGGATGTAGCATGCGCATTGATGTGGGTGATCTGCTCCTTGGGGATCCCGGCATTGCGGATTGCCATCTCCATGCATCGAACCGCGCCGCCGGCATCGTCCGGAGGCGAGGTGATGTGGTAGGCATCCCCCGTGAGACCGTATCCCAGAATCTCGCCATAGATACTGGCGCCCCTGGCCCTGGCCTGCTCGTATTCTTCCAGGACAACGACTCCGGCGCCTTCCGCCAGCACGAATCCGTCCCGGTCACGGTCAAAGGGACGACTGGCTTTCTCCGGATCGTCATTTCTCGAGGAAAGAGTCCTGGCTGCAGCAAATCCCGCCACGGTCAGATCGGACATGGCCGACTCCGCTCCGCCCGCGAGCATGACATCCGCATCTCCCCGACGGATAATATGATAGGCATCTCCGATGCAATGAGTCCCGGTCGCACAGGCACTCACCGCGCAGGAGTTGGGCCCCGCTGCACCGATGTGAATGGCAATCTGTCCGGAGGCCAGATTGATGATCACCATCGGAATGAAAAAGGGGGATACCTTTCGAGGCCCCCCTTCGGTCAATGCCTGGTGGTAGAACTCGATTCCCGGGAGTCCCCCGATACCGGAACCCACATAAACACCGACCATGTTCCTGTTTGCGTCGGTAATCTCGAGACGGGAATCCGCCAACGCCATCCGGGCAGCCGCCAGAGCATAATGGATGAAGGTATCCATTTTCTTGATATCCTTCTTGTCCATCCACTGCGCCGGATCGAACCCCTTGACCTCGCCTCCGATCCTGACCGGATAGCCGGTCGTGTCGAAGCGGGTGATGGGCCCGATACCAGATCGGCCTGCCAGAAGACTCGCCCAGGTATCCTGAGCGTTATTTCCGAGCGGGGTTACCATCCCCACCCCGGTGACGACCACTCGCCGGGCAGCCTGGTTGGCTCCGGCCATTACACCCGCTCGCTGATATAGTCGATGGCGTTTTGAACGGTAGCGATCTTTTCTGCATCCTCGTCAGGGATCTCAATGCCGAACTCTTCTTCCAGCGCCATGACCAGTTCGACTGTATCAAGCGAATCGGCACCCAGGTCTTCGACAAAATGGGACTCTGGATTGACTTCATCGTCCTCGACACCCAACTGCTCAGCAATGATTTTTTTGACGCGCTCCTCAATAGCCATAAAGAACTCTTCCTCCCTAAACGTCCTGACCCTGTTTACTTCGGAACACCGGGCGGGCCCGACCCGGGTTCCACTCCACTCAGACGAGGGCCATTCCCCCGTTTACATGCAAGGTCTGGCCTGTCACAAATCCCGCTTCACGGGACACAAGATAACAGACAGAATGAGCGATCTCCTCTGCCTTTCCAAAACGGCCGACCGGAATATGGCCGAGCGCCGCGTCCCTGACTTTCCCGGGAAGGGCATCCGTCATATCGGTTTCGATAAAACCCGGGGCCACCACATTCACGGTGATTCCCCGGGAGGCAACCTCCAGGGCCAGACTCTTTGAAAGCGCAACCAGCCCCCCTTTCGAGGCAGCATAATTGGCTTGACCGGCATTGCCCGTGGTGCCTACCACCGACGAAATCGACACGATGCGTCCGTATCGCTCCTTCATCATCGGCTTCACGGCCTTGCGCATCAGGCGGAACGGCCCCACCAGATTGGTTCCGATAACATCCAGGAAGTCTTCATCCTTCATTCGGAGCAAGAGTCCATCGCGAACTATCCCAGCATTGTTCACCAGAATATCAATGCGTCCGGAGCGATTCAAGAGCCGATCCATCCCCGAATCGATGGATGCGGCATCGGACACGTCGAGTGGCAGGACACGAGCCCTTTCCGCGTCCGGCAACGACCGGATTCCCGCTTCTGTCTCAGGAGTCTCCTTCCGGACACCGAACCAGACCTCGGCTCCTTCTGCGAGAAGTCGTGCCGCCACTGTCCATCCGATTCCCCGGGCTGCTCCCGTCACCAGGGCCACCTGGCCCGCAAGAGGAAGCGCATTGTCCATTTTCCCTCCTGTCATGCCTGTTCCACCCGTCCTTTGTCAAGCGATTCCCACCGGCTCCCTTTATCGATCCGCTTCCCCAATCCCGAAAGAACCGTTCCCGGGCCAACCTCCAGAAAGGAGACGACACCCTGTCTCGATGCTTCCATCACCGAATCTTCCCAAAGAACAGGAGAAGTGATCTGGCGGACAAGACGATCCTTCAGTTCTTCCGGATCGGAGGACAGCGATGCCGTCACATTCGAAATGACGGGAGCAGCCGGCCGTTTCCAGACGATCTCCTCCAGAACCGGCCGCATCTTGCGGGCGGCGGATTCCATCAGCGGGGTATGGGACGGAACCGAAACGGAAAGGGGGACCACTTTTCTGGCACCGGCCGCCTTCAGGGCTTCCACGGCCATCAGGACCCGTTCACGGGAACCGGCGATCACGATCTGACCGGGACTGTTCATATTTGCCATACCGACAAACTCGTCGGCACCGGATGGAGGAGGCAATCCCTTCAGGGCTGCCAGAATGGCCTCCCTCTCCATGCCCAGAACTGCAGCCATCAGTCCGCTTCCCTCCGGAACCGCTTCCTGCATGAAGCGCCCCCGGAGATGCACCGCATGGAGCGCTTCTCCGAAAGAAAAGGCACCGGATACCGCAAGAGCGGAATACTCCCCCAGCGAATGCCCCAGATAAAGCGCGGGCAGGGAGACACCTTCCCGAATCTTCCGCTCCGCGTAAAGAACGCTGACGAGAAGAAGCGCCGGCTGGGTCCATTGCGTCCGGTCGAGCAACCCGTCCGGGTCGGAGCCGATCAACTGGCGGACAGGATAACCCAGAATCTCGGAAGCCTCGTCAAGACGGACATGATCGTCGGAGGAGTCAAAGCCCGCTCCCATTCCACGATATTGGGACCCCTGACCCGGAAAAATCCATGCCGTCTTCCCCGATGCGGAATCACTGGTCATACCGAATCCCCTCTCAATCGATTTCCCATGTCAGCAGACCGCTTCCCCACGTGGCCCCACTGCCGAAAGCGGTCAGGAGGAGACGATTGCCTTTTCGTATCCGCCCATCCCGGACCGCTTCGTCGAGAGCCATGGGAATCGATGCCGCCGACGTGTTGCCGTAGCGATCGATATTGATGACAAAACGCTCAAGGGAAATACCCACCCGTTCGGAAAGAGCCTCCAGGATCCGGATATTGGCCTGATGGGGAACGACCCAGTCCACATCCCCGACAGAGCAACCTTCCGCCTTCAGAACCTCGCGGACGGATTCGTCGAGTGACCGGACCGCAAGCTTGAAGGTTTCCGAGCCTTTCATCCGGATCTTGCAGTCATTTCCCGCCGGACGCTCCTGGGCCACCGGATTCCGGGACCCCCCTCCAGGCACATGGATCAGATCCCAGTGGCGGCCGTCTGCATGAAGGATGAGGCTTCCCACCCCTTTCTACCGGGGGAGACTCGCACGGGAGAGGACAACCGCACCGGCTCCGTCCCCGAAAAGAATGCAGGTGGAGCGGTCCGTCCAGTCCACATACCGGCTCATGACTTCGGCACCCACAACAAGGATCGTGTCGCACTGTCCGGAAACGATCATGCTGTCCGCCACTTTCAGTGCATACATGAAACCGGAGCAGACCGCATTGAGGTCGAATGCGAAGATTCCCTGCACCCCCAGGGCCGCCTGAAGAAGACAGGCAGTGGAGGGAAAGGTCAGGTCCGATGTCGCGGTGGCAACGATGATTCCGTCCAGATCGGACGGGGACAGGCCAGCGCGTTCCAGGGCAGGAAGCGCCGCTTTCAGGGCAAGATCGGACGTAGCCTCGCCGGTGGCGGCGATCCGCCTCTCGCGTATTCCGGTCCGCTCCCGAATCCAGATGTCCGTCGTCTCGACCATTCGTGCGAGATCGTCGTTTGTCCAGACGGTTTCAGGGGCATAGGATCCGGTCCCCAGAACGATACTCCTGTTTTTTTCCATCGGTCGGGCGCCTAAGGCGACATCTCCTTCGCAATTCGGTCGATCATGGATTCCCGGACCACTCCCATGGCCACCCGGAAAGCACTGTGGACGGCACGCCGGTCCGATCTCCCGTGGCAGATGAAAAATGGTCCGTTCACCCCCAGGAGGGGAGCCCCGCCATATTCCGCATAATCGACCTTCTTCTTGAGTCTCGAAAAGGCAGGACGCAAAAGGAGACCCCCGATCCGGGAGCGGAGAGACTCTCCCACGGACGACCGGATCATTTTGAAAAAAGCATCCGCAAGGCCTTCGGATGTCTTGAGAACCACATTTCCGACAAATCCGTCCGTCACCACCACATCCGCTTTTCCAAAAAACAGGTCGCGCCCTTCCACGTTTCCGATGAACGGGAGGCCCGAACCTCTGAGAAGTTTCTGGGTTTCCCGAACCAACTCGTTTCCCTTGCTCTCCTCTTCACCATTCGAAAGAATAGCAACCCGTGGAGACGGGAGATTCAGAACGATGCGGGCGTAAAGAAAACCCATGCGGGCGAACTGAAGGAGATGAGAAGGTTTGCAGTCGACATTGGCACCGGCATCCACCAGGATAAAGGCACCGGAAAGATGGGGAATCACTGTCGCGATCGCCGGCCGGTCCACCCCGGGAATCCGGCCAAGAACCAGGAGTGCCGACGCCATGGAAGCTCCGGTATGTCCCGCCGAAATTGCCGCATCGACCTTCTGTTCCTTCAGAAGCTCGGCGGCGACCCAGACGGAGGCTCCCCGCTTCTTGCGAACATCCGTGGCAGCGTCATGCATTGAGATGATTTCCGGCGCGTGGACGATTTCAAAAGGAACATCGCGTTGGCCGAGACGAAGGATTTCCGACTCGAGATGCGGGCTGTCTCCGACAAGAACCGGCACGATACCGAATTCCCGATAAGCATCCGATGCCCCAAGAATAAGAGGCGAAGAACCAAGGTCCCCGCCCATGGCATCTATGGCAATCTTCATCAGCGGGGGGATTAGCCGTTTTTAACCCTGAGAACGGTACGGTTCTTGTAGGTTCCACAGGAAAGACAGACATAATGGGGCTTCTTTGTCATTCCACAGGATGGACACAGGACGGACGGACCTGCCACAAGCTTCTTGTGGGTGCGTCTTTTGTCCCGCCGGGTCCGGGAAATCTTGGTTTTTGGATGAGCCATGACATACTCCTTGGGTTAACAAACGGTCCCGGGCCACACGATCCGGCCCGTATGGGACCACTATCGTCTTGCGCAGCGACATTCCCCGTGGTTCAGGTTATCGCCGCACTCCACACACAATCCGGAACAATCCTCCCGACAAAGCGGGTACTCCGGAAGATCCGTCAGAATCAGTTCCCTGAGCCAGGGAATCAGGTTCACCTGACCATCGTCACCGTACTGCTCGTGTTCGGGATAGGTCGGTCCACCCTGCTTCCGGTGAAGGAAAAGGGCGTACTCGGAAACTTCACCGCTGACCGGAAAAGGATCGAGACACCGACCGCACTCCAGCATCAGCTCGTAGGAAATCCGCGAATGAACCGTGACTTCGGTTCCCTGACGCCCGATGTTCCCTTCGACGTGAACGGGATTTCCCCGCAGGACAAATTCCGGAAAGGCTTCCGATGCCAGTCTGAGATCAAAAGACTCTTCCGGCATCCTCCTGAGATCGGGAATGCGGTCGATCTGGAACTTCAATTCACGAACGGCTGATTCTATCGGTCGGTCCGGCACCTGTCAAGCCTCCGGACTTTCGGTGGCGGCCCTCCGGTGCAGAAGCGCCGGAATCTCCGGGAGAGACGCGACAATCCTCTCCCCCGTCCGCCTGATCTTGACCTCTCCGCATCCCTTCTCCACATTGCGCTCACCCAAAATCACCTGATACGGGAATCCGCGAAGATCCGCATCCTGGAATTTCATCCCGGGACGGATCTCCCGATCGTCGACATAAATCTCTCCGGGCCAGATCTCCTCCAGTGCCGACACAACCTGTCCCGTCTCGGCCCGCTCCATCATTCCGGGACCCAGGGGCAAAACAGTCGCCCGGAACGGAGCGATCGACATTGGCCAGATCATCCCCTGTTCATCGTGGGACTGCTCGATGGCTGCGGCAAGCAGCCGGGAAACCCCGATTCCGTAGCACCCCATGAAAAAAGGAACTTCCTTTCCGGCCGCATCCAGGAATGTCGCCTCCATCCTGGAACTGTACTTGTGTCCCAGATAGAAGACATGACCGACCTCGATCGCCGTCCGTGAAACGACCGGCTCTCCGCACGCGGGACAGAGACGCGCCTCCGGAGCTTTCTCCACATTTGACGCCCAGGAACACTTTTCACACAGAAGAACGGTATCTTCTCCCGATTGGGCGAGAACCATGAATTCATGGGAATGATTTCCGCCGATCAGTCCGGAGTCCGCCTCCACCATCCGGCAATCGAGTCCCATCCGGGTGAAAATGCGCGCATAGGTTTCCTGCATGACCGCATAGATGCGCCGGGCATCTTCTTCGGATGCGCTGAAAGAATAGGCGTCCTTCATGATGAATTCGCGCCCCCTCAGGATTCCGAATCTCGGTCGGCGCTCGTCCCTGAACTTTGTCTGGATCTGGTAGACCAGTACGGGGAGCTGGCGGTAGGAGCGGACTGTCTGGGAAATGAGATCCGTAATGACTTCCTCATGCGTCGGTCCCAGCGCGAAGGGACGTTCGTGCCGGTCCGAAACACGGAAAAGCTCCGGGCCGTACTCCTGCCATCTCCCCGTTTTCTCCCACAGATCCGAGGGCTGAAGTGCCGGAAGAAGCACTTCAAGGGCTCCAGCCCGGTCCATTTCCTCCCGAACGATCCGCTCCACTTTCCGGAGAGACCGGATCGCCATTGGAAGATACGAATAAATCCCTCCCGCCACTTTCCTGACGAACCCCGCCCGGAGCATCAGCCTGTGGCTGACGACTTCCGCATCGGCAGGCTCTTCGTGCAATGTCTGAATCGGGTCAAGAGATGCTCTCAATCGTGTTCCTTTCAGTGCCGGTTCATGGCCGGATGCATAGGCAGTCCGCCCTGGGGGGATTCCCCTCCCTGCTGCCCCGAACGCATCCGTTCGACCCTGGCCTCGACCTGCTGGATGATGTATTCCTCGATCTCCGTATCCTTGATCTTCTTGACGACTTCACCATTCTCGAAGTAGATTCCGATACCCTGTCCGCCCGCGATGCCCAGATCCGCTTCCTTTCCCTCACCGATTCCGTTGACGACGCACCCGAGAATCGAGATATCCATCGTCTCGTGAATATGGGCAAGACGGTCTTCCACACGCTGGGCGATCCCGACGACATCGATCTCCAGCCGGCCACAGGTCGGGCAGGCGATGATGTTGACTCCCCGTTCCCGGATTCCCAGGGATTTCATGATTCCCCACGCGACTTTCACTTCCTCCGCAGGATCCGCCGCCAGGGAGACCCGGATCGTATCCCCCACGCCATTGGCCAGAAGATACCCCAGGCCGACCGAAGACTTGACCGTACCCGAAAGGAGCGGACCCGCCTCGGAAACCCCGATATGAAGCGGGTAGTCGCACCGCTGGGACATCAGCATATAGGCGTCGATCGTGTCCGGAACATTGGAGGCCTTGAGGGAGATCTTGATGTCGTAGAAGCCTTCCTTCTCGAGGAGCTGAACATGCCGAAGGGCGGACTCCACCATCGCGTCCGGAGTGGGATGGCCATACTGATCCAGAAGATCCCGTTCCAGGGATCCGGCATTGACCCCGATCCGGATCGGCAGACCACGGTCCTTCATCCTGTCCACGATGGCCCTTACCTTTTCCTGGCTTCCGATGTTCCCCGGATTGATCCGGATGGCATCGACCCCGCCCTCGAGAACCTTCAACGCCAGATGGTAGTCGAAATGGATATCGGCAATCACGGGAATGGGAGACTGGTTCCGGATCTTCCCCACTGCCTCGGCCGCTTCCGCGTCCACCACTGCCAGACGGATGATTTCGCATCCGACCCGGGCCAATCCATTGATCTCTGCCAGAGTGGCCGCAATATCCCTCGTGTCTGCCACCGTCATCGACTGGACCGCCACCGGGGCACCATCCCCGATCGGAACAGACCCTACCATGATCCGACGCGTCTTTTTGCGTTCAATCTTCATACCGCATCTCTCCTCAAAAAAGGGTTCCGACACTCACCCGGAACGGCAGGCCACCGGCAAGACAGCCTATCGTGTTCCGAACAGCCTCATGAGGTCGTTATAGAATGCAAAAACCATGATCGTCAGAAGAATGACAAATCCCACCTGCATGGAAAGCTCTCTCACCCGCAGGGAAAGCGGCCGCCTGAGAATCCCTTCGGCGGCCAGAAAAAGCATGTGGCCTCCGTCAAGGACCGGAACAGGAAGCAGGTTCATCACACCCAGCGTCACACTGATGAACCCCATGAAGATCATGAGGTTGATATACCCGGACTTGGCTGCCTTCGCAGACATCTGGGCAATCAGGATAGGCCCTCCCAGATTTTTCGAGGAGATGGCGCCCGTCAGGATCTTGTAAAGGGAAATCACGGTAATCCGTGTCACATTCGCCGTTTTCAGGAATCCTTTTCCGAATCCGTCCACCAGACCATACCGGACCTGCCGGACATCCCCTCGTGGCGCGACACCGATCTTTCCCTGGGGAACCTTCTCCCCGTAAATGTTCGCCCCCATCATCGAGTGCGGGACGATGAGCATCGGCAGGACGACCCCGCTGCGCTCGATGACCAGATGGACCGGCTGATCGATCCGGTTTTCAATCTGCCTGCGAAGATCGTTCCAGGTCTCCATCGGACGGCCATCGACCGAGACGATCCGGTCTCCGGGCTTCAATCCTGCCACCTGCGCCGGAGACTTGGCGACCACCTGTCCGACCACCGGTTCCAGGATAGGAATCCCCAGCCAGAACACTGCAGTGAAAAGAAAAAATGCCAGAAGGAAATTGGCCACCGGACCGGCAGCGGCAATGGACATGCGTTTCCAGACCGGAAGTGCGGAGAACGAACGTTCGCGCTCTTCCGGAACCACCGTTTCCGGATCGTTTTCTCCAAGCATCTTGACGTACCCGCCGAGAGGGATCCATGCCAGACGGTACTCCGTCTCTCCGATCGTGCGGGCAAAGATCTTCGGACCAAAACCGATCGAAAACTTTTCAATCTTGACCCCGAACCTCCGGGCAACGAGGAAGTGTCCCAATTCGTGCACGACGATCAGGACACCGATGACCAGGATGAATGACAGAACAGCTTCCATAGGTCTCCTCCTTCTTTGGTCAGGGTATGGGAACAGCTTCCGGACGGGAGACAAGCTGGCAGATCAACGCTTCCGCCACTTCTCTTGCCTTGCGCGAGGAAGACTGGATCTCGTTCAGGGATTCGGGCGACCTGGAGGGCGCCTGTTCCAGGAGAGACTCCTGGACCCGGGCAATCACCGGAAAAGCAATGCGGCCTTCCAGAAACGCCTGGACGGCAGCTTCATTCGCCGCGTTGAGCCAGATCGACGACTGTCCGCCCCTTTTAAGCGCCCGGATGGCAAACCCGATGGACGGGAAGACCGCATGATCGGGCTCGTGAAAGGTCAACTGCGCCAGAGCCGGGAAATTGAGCGTCGGAACATCCAGATCCAGCCGCTCTTCTCCTGATATCGCATAGCTGATCGGCCCACGCATGTCGGGCGAGCCGAGCTGTGCCAGAAAAGATCCGTCAACGAACTCCACCATGGAATGAATGATGCTTTGACGATGGACCACCACTTCGATCTGTTCCGGGCTCAGGTCAAACAGCCAGCGGGCCTCGATGATCTCGAGCCCCTTGTTCATGAGCGTCGCGGAATCGATCGTGATCTTGGGACCCATTTTCCAGGTCGGGTGATTCAACGCCTGCTCGACCGTCACATTGGCCACCTCGGCGGGGGACCGCCCGAACAGCGGACCGCCAGAAGCCGTCAGGATCACCCTCCGGACGCTTTTCCAGGGATGGCCCCGCATTGCCTGATGGATTGCGCTGTGCTCCGAGTCCACGGGCATCAGGCTCGCGCCCTTCTCCCGGACCCGATCGACAACGGCCTGCCCTCCCACGACGAGCGTTTCCTTGTTGGCCAGTGCCACGACGCGTCCGGGAAGGATTCCTTCCCATGTGGGAGCAAGACCCGCCTCCCCGACAATGGCCGAGAGCAGCACCGGGCAGTCCGGGTGGGAGGCAACCTCGCAAGCACCTTCTCCGCCCGCCACAATGCGGATACCGGTTCCAAAAAGGTTATCCTTGGCCTGGGACTGGATCTCCGGCGCAACGGAAAGGAGCGAGGGACGGAATTCCCGGGCCTGAAGGCAGGCCAGTTCCAGATTGCGTCCCGCAGACATCGCCAGAACCCTGAAACGGGCCGGGTGACTCCGCACAATATCTAAAGTGGAACGACCGATCGAACCGGTCGATCCCAAAATGGAAAGAGCAATCATCCCGATCTCTCCTGGGGTTCGTCAGACCCAGAAACGGGCCGAATATCCTTCAAACAGAATCAGAAACGTATAGAATGCCACGGCATTGAACAAAAGGCTGTCGATCCGGTCAAAAAAACCGCCATGTCCCGGGATGCCGCTCCCCGAATCCTTGATTCCGGAGGCCCTTTTGAAGGCCGACTCGGAAAGATCCCCCACCTGTCCCCAGACGGAAAGGAACAGCGCTCCCCAGAACAAATCCCAGGACGGGATGGCGGGGACCAGAACATGATGCATCAGGTCTGCCCACAGGAGCCCTCCCACCACTCCGCCGATCGCGCCTTCCCATGTTTTCTTCGGGGAGAGGGAGGGCGACAGGGGCCTGCGCCCCACGGACTTTCCGATCACATATCCAAAGATGTCCACCACCCAGGTGAGACCTGCAAGGAAAAGGACCAGCGCGTTCCCGCCGGGAAGCGCCCGGAGAAGAAGGATGAACCCGATCCCGAACGGAATATAGAGGATCCCCGCAAAAAGCGGAGCGAACCCGCCCGTGCGGTCCTGCCCGTCGCCCAGAAGAACGCACACGGCCAGCAGGGCGGTCACGGAAAAACCCAGAAGGACCAGCAGAATCTCGCCGGACAAACGCCCTTCGGCCATGCGCCAGAATCCAAGAAGAAAGAGGACTCCGATC
>DAIEST010000160.1 GCA_027346125.1 Leptospirillum sp.
ACCTGTTCGGGAACTCCATTCCGGACAACATCTACTGATCCGTGAGGAAATACCGGAAACTCATCCCGCAACCGGGATGAACCGAAAAGAGGAAAGGAGGGTTAAAAATGAATACCCCATTCTTCCTGGTATTTGGTCTCATGACTTTCTTTTCCCTTGTTCTGCTGGTAGGGATTCTTTACCTGATTCTCAAACCGGGAGAAGAGTCTCCACAGGTGACTTCTCCAAAGAGAGAACGCAATCAGGGGAGTACCGCAACAGCAGTCTAGGACCGGTCGTTGCCGGATCTGGTTCTGGCCTGGCATCCCCCATGAGCGGACATGGGTTCGACAGGACAAAACCATTCGGCGGTTCGGCTTCCCGTTTCCCGAAAGATGGATAAAAAAAGCATCTTTCTTCCGGATCCACTGATTCCACATGACCTCTTGAGCCATTGTGGAAAACCCTGTGGAGAATTAAAAAACATTCAGAAAACGAAGGGAGTTCCATCCCTATGATCAATATTTGATCACAGGGACGTTAAGATAAATCGTCCTCCAAAATTGCCATCATCGGCCCGAAGTCCCTCGTCCCGCCCCAAATCTGCCCAATGAATACCCCCCCCATGCACCATAATGGATCAGCTGACGATCGCATCTGACAGACACTCGAAAAAAACGACGAAGCAATCGGGAGAGCCCTCCGGTCAGGATAAGTTCCAACCCGCCCCCGGATTCCTGGTTCATCTCATCGAATATCCCTTCGACTCCCCTGACCGAACCCAGGATCGTGCCAGTGGAGATTCCCTCCGCGGTTGTTTGCCCGACAATCCTTTCGGGAAGTCTCAGCGAATAGGATCCAAGAACAAGACCGCCACCGATCGACTGAAGCTGCAATGGAATACCGGACGCAATGCTTCCCCCCGCAATCGTTCCCTTCCGGCAAAGGGTCAAAACCGTATGCGTGCCGAAATCGGCCACAACAAAAGAGCGTCCCGAGAGATCCGGATACCGGGTCAATGCACCCTGGCATGCTGCGATACGATCTATCCCCAGCGTTTTTTCCGGAAGATAGTCGATGGACATCCCCCAATCGAACACGGACGGACAAAGCAATGCAATCCGGGTATTTCCCGAAAACCCCTTCTTTATCCATTCCGTAATCTGAGGAACCACACTGATCAAAACCACCCGGAATCGCGATCCCCATCGGTCAGGGAAGGAAAAAATCGGCTCAGATTCCAGACCGGACAACAGATCCCGTGCTGTCTTCCGGACAAGAAGATCGGTAATTCTTCCGGATCTGTCGTGAAGAGCTACCGTAATCCGGCTCACACCCGCCTTGATGCTTACAACCTTTTCGCTATCCATGAAAAGGTTCCAGAAGTTCGAGAGAGCGAACGGTTTCAGGAAGGAGAATGTCCTTTCCGTCCGATGTGGCCACCTCAAGCTGCCCTGTTTTTCCAAGCCGGTTGATTTTCCCGACCAAAGGTCCATTCTGCCCTTTCCAGGCAACCCAACGACCTTTCCAGAGAAGAGCGCCATTCAATCGTTCCAGGATGGCTGCCTGGGAAACGGAGTCGGATCCGTTCGATAAAAATGTCCGGAAAAAGCGTTTGCCGTAACCAAGTGCGAGTTGATGCATCTCCGGAAGCGCTTCGCATGCACCAAAATGTTCCATCCCGGGAGGAGTGCGCCGGTTGACGCCAAGACCGATGACAGCACCCCGATTCACCTGTTCCACCAGAATCCCCGCAATTTTTCGGGGAGGATCCTCAAGCCAGATGTCGTTCGGATATTTGAGAACGCAGGGAACTCCCAGATCCGAGAGGAGTTCCAGGAGAACAAAAGCGGCCTTCAGCGTCCAGGGGATTTCCTCTCCTGTCCTTTCCGTCGAAACCCAAAGAGACATGGCCAGATTACCGGGAAAATGCAACCACCGGTTTCCCGGCCGCCCCCGCCCGGCAGTCTGGGTCCCCGCATACAGGACTGTTCCCTGTCGGAGGGATGATGAGCGGACCCACTCTTTCATGAATGTATTGGTGGATTCGACCGATTCGAGAAAAAACAACGGAAAATCAGAGGAAACCTGTCTGGGTTCAGGGACTGCCCCTTTGCTCATCTCAGAAAATCAAGACGGATGGGTGCGTCCGGAGACGAGTGGGTCAATGCTCCGACAGAAATGATATCAATATCCAGGCGGGCAAGCTCGTCAATCCGATCCAGTGTCACGCCGCCAGACACCTCAAGCAGAAGTTCGGGGCGAACGGCCCGGAGTCGCGGGATCAGGCCTTGCAGAACCTCCATGGACATATTGTCCAGAAGAAGGATATCCGCCCCATACCTGGCTCCTTCCATCGCTTGCTCAATCGTATCCGCTTCCATCTCAATCCTGAGGGAGTGCGGCGCATTTTCCCGAATCCGCTCCAATGCTTTCCGCACACCACCAATCGCAACAAGATGGTTGTCCTTGATGAGGATCCCGTCATCCAGGGAAAATCGATGATTGTGCCCACCCCCGGTACGGACAGCATATTTCTGGAATGACCGAAGTCCAGGGAGGGTTTTCCGCGTTTCCACAATGCGCAGAGGGCGCATTCCTGGCGGGCGCGAGCGATTCGCCCGATCCACAAACGCTCTTGCCAGGGAAGCAATTCCGGACAGATGCTTGAGAAGATTCAGGATGAGCCTCTCTCCGGACAGGAGATCCCCAAGACGGCACTCGATTGTCCCGAGTGCATCCCCAGCCTTGTAGAATGCACCTTCTTCCGTTTCCCAGCGGAGGCCGAATGACGGATCGAGAAGGGCAAGCGTCTCTTCTACAAATGGGGCGCCGCACAGCACTCCATCGCTTTCTGCAAGCAGAATCGCCCTGGAACGCTGATCAAGCTCGGTCCGAGTGAATAAAGACAACGTTGTGATATCTCCCCGGCCAATATCCTCTGCCAGGAAAGAACTCAGTGCGTGTTCCGAAAAAGGAAACGGGGACAGACTCATTCGCCATCGCTCCCGGAAAGAATGGACCGGAGTTGCGCCAGGGCATTCTCAAGGCCCGACGCCTCCTCTTCAGTTTCCCGCAAAAGACGTTCATCCTTTTCGATAACCTCAGGAGGCGCTTTCTCCCGGAATTCCCGACTCTTCAGGCGTTGCAGGATAGAATCTTTCTTCTGTCCCACTTTTTCCCGTTCCTTCCGGAGCCGTTTTTCCTCCGCTCCGAAATCCACAACTCCAGTCAGGTCAAGAAAGAGCACTCCGTCTGAAAACGGGACCTGCAGACCAAGTGTCTGGCCCTGTCCTTCAATGATGATATCAAGCGGTCGAACCCGGGCCATGCGGGCAATAAAGGGAAGATGACGTCTGTATCTTTCCTCCATCTGACTCTTCAGAACCAGATGGCCGCTCAACTCGACGGAAGGGTTCAGCTTCAACTGACTTCTCACCTGTCGAATACCGCCGACCAGAGACATCAGCGATTCAAACTCCCGCACCGAATCCTCTGTTCCCGGATGCAACCCGGGAAAATCCGGAAACGTCTGCTCTTCCAGGGGGGCCTCTGAAGCATAGAGAATTTCCCAGAGCTCACGCGTGACAAAAGGCATGATCGGATGAGCCATCCGTAGAAGGACCGAACCGCAGAACCGGATTGTTCCAACGGTTTCAATATGTTCGGGATCATCCTGCGGACGATCAAACGCCGCTTTCGATGCCTCGATATACCAGTCGCAGAAGAGATGCCAGGTAAAGTGATAGAGCGTGTTCGCCGCTTCATCGAACCGATAGATCGACAGATACTTGCGCATGTCATGGACAGCCTGGACAAGCGAAGTCAGAATCCAGCGGTTGGCAGTCCCCTGAACCGATGCCGGGTCAAAAGCTTCCGGAGTGCGATTCGCAGGAGCAAAGCGTTCAATGAATCTGAAGGCATTCCATATTTTTGATACAAAATTCCGGAATCCTTCCACGCGCTCCGTCGACAATCGGATATCCCGGCCGGGGGATGCCATGTGAACCAGTGTCATCCGGAAAGAATCCGTCCCGTACCGGTCCATGATTTCAAGCGGGTCGACAACATTCCCCCGGCTTTTGGTCATCTTTTGACCATATTGATCCCGGACCAGCGCATGGATGTAGACGTCCTTGAAGGGGGGCTTTCCGGTAAAGTGGTACCCCATCATCACCATTCTCGCCACCCAGAAAAACAGGATATCAAACCCTGTCACCAGGAGTGATGTGGGGTAGAATCGCTCCAGATCCGATGTTCTTTCAGGCCATCCAAGCGTCACAAATGGCCAGAGGGCAGAGGAAAACCAGGTGTCCAGAACATCCGGATCCGGGGACAAATCGGTTCCTCCGCAATGGGAGCACTGTTCCGGACGCTCGAAGTCCACGCTGACGCCAGCGCATTTCTGGCAATGCCACGCCGGAATCGGATGTCCCCACCAGATTTGCCGGGAAACGCACCAGTCCCGGATATTCTCAAGCCACTCGAAATACGTATTTTTCCATCCGTCGGGATAAAATCGGATCGTTCCGTCCTGAACGGCCTGAATGGCCGGCCTTGCCAGTTCACCCATCCGGACAAACCACTGAAGGGAAAGGCGCGGTTCGATCGCAGTCTGACACCGGTAACAGACCCCGACAGAACCGGCATAAGGCTCTTCCCTCTCCAGAAACTCGCGGGCAGAAAGCTCGACGACCATTCGTTCCCGGGCATCTTCACGGGTCAACCCTTTCAGGGGGCCCGCCCGCTCGTTCATCATGGCGGTCCGGTCCATGATTTCAAGCGGTTCCAGTCCATGACGACCCGCAATCTCCCAGTCCACCATCGAATGAGAAGGGGTGATCTTCAGGACCCCGGTGCCAAACTCACGATCCACTGCAGTGTCGGCTATAACAGGGATTTCCCGCTGGATTAACGGAACAAAGACTTTCCTCCCAATCCAGTCCGAATAACGGGCATCTTCCGGATGGACGGCAAGAGCCTGATCAGCAAAGATCGTTTCAGGTCGAGTCGTCGCAACGGTCAGAAAACGATCCCGTCCCGGGGACTCCTGGTATCGAACAAAATATAACGCCCCGGGACGGTCGACATACGTTACCTCTACATCCGAAAGCGCAGTCAGGCACCTGGGGCACCAATGGATCATCCTTTCCCCGCGGTACACGTAACCTTCCCGAAAAAGCCGGATGAACACTTCAGAGACAGCCCTCGAGAACCCTGCATCCATCGTAAATCGTTCATGCTCCCATGAAAGGGAGGCCCCCAGACGCGTAATCTGATCAAGGATCCCTGACTTGATGGAATCCTTCCATTCCCAGACCCGCTCCACAAACCCTTCCCTCGTCATGGAACGCAAGGAAACACCTTCCTGCGAAAGACGCTTCTCCACAACATTCTGGGTCGCAATGCCCGCGTGGTCTGTACCCGGAATCCAAAGGACATCATGCCCCTCCATCTTCCGGAATCGGGCAACGACATCCTGGAGGGTAATATTCAGGGCATGTCCCATGTGAAGACGTCCTGTAATGTTGGGAGGAGGAATCGCCATGGAAAATGTCGGCGCATCAAGTCGGGGAACCCTCTTTTTCTTTCCATCCCTCTCCAGCCATTTCTGCTCTGTCTGGACCGGTTCATAGGTTTTGGGGATCTGTTCTCCGAAGCTTTCTTCCAGCTCGATCGGTTCGCTCACGGCACCCTTTCTTTAGAATTAAGAGATTATTGCTTCGACTTCTGACGAAGAATCTGACGGATCGCATGGTCCTGCTCTTTCAGCGTTTCCGAATAAATCTGCCCACCATGACCATTCGAGACAAAATAGAGGTAAGGAACTTTTGTCGGATTCAAGACGGCAACAAGAGCATCTTTCCCAGGATTGCAGATCGGTGTGGGGGGAAGACCGGGATAT
>DAIEST010000225.1 GCA_027346125.1 Leptospirillum sp.
ATCCTCAATGCGTTCACATCCAGCGTCGAATCCCCTGAAATTTCGCAAGCATGACCGACATACCAGCGTTCCAGGTCGCGAGGAGTCACTTCAAGATGAAACTGAAGACCGAGGACACGTTTCCCGACTGAAAAAGCCTGATGCGGATAACCGTTGGTTGATGCGAGGAGGGAGGAACATGCCGGAAGATCAAAGGTATCTCCGTGCCAGTGAAGGACAGGAAGTCCCTCCAGCCTTTCGAGGGGGGAAGACCTTCCTTCATCGCTCAAGAACAGGGGGTGCCAACCGATCTCTTTCCCATTTCCGGGATATACGCGAGCCCCCAGGACTCTGGCAAGAAGCTGGCTCCCCAGACATATCCCCAAAAAAACTCCCCCGCCCGCCAGATGTCGCTCGATCCACTTCAGCTCATCCAGCAGAAAAGGGTAGAGAGATTCCTCATAAGCTCCAATCGGCCCCCCCATCACAACCAGAACATCTGGCCTGAGATCTTCTTCCGGAAGCTCTCGAAGGAAAGGAGCCTCGACTGTTTTGACGGAAAATTTCTTCTCGAGAAAAATATCTGAAAGAACACCCGGTGTTTCAAAAGGGACATGCTGAATCACGCAAACAGACTTCATCCGGTACCTCCATCCGAAAAGGTCCACCAGTCGATACACTCTATGGAAGAAAAGCAACAATCGTACCCGAGGTGAAAAGACGCTCAGGAAGTCTCAGGATTTCCCCGGATGCGCATGGCGAGAAGGTAGACCGAAGGCAGGACCAGAAGAGTCATGAGCGTAGAGCTGAAAATTCCTCCCGTCACCACTGCTGCCAGCGGCCTTTGCACATTTGCTCCGGTACCGTGGGAGAGAAGGAGAGGCAAAATTCCCAGAGACCCCACCAGAGCGGTCATCATGACCGGACGAACCCGACTGGTGGCGGCCCGCATAATCGCCTGTTCAGGAGGATCGCCCTGCCGCTGGGCCTCTTGCGCAAAAGACAACAATAAAACTCCGTTCTGGATTGCCACACCGAAGAGGGCAATAAATCCGATGGAGGCGGGAACGCTCAAATATTCCCCGAAACTCCGGAGTGCCAGGATCCCTCCGACCAAAGAGAATGGAATATTCAGCAGTATAAGCAGAGTGTAAAGGAGAGATCGAAAATTCCCGTACAACAGGATAAAAACCAATACTAGAGTCAGCGGCAGGAGTATGCGCAACCGGTCCAGGGTAATCTGTGTATTCTGGAATTCTCCTCCGTACTCCAGTCGAACTCCTGTCGGGACCGGCAAACTCTTTTTGATTTTATCCCGGATCTCCGTCACAACGTGGCTGGTCGCCCGATCCCGGATATTGAACTGGACCATCATGAGGCGACTCCCGTTTTCGTGAAAGATCCGGAACGGACCGATCACTTTCCGGATGACAGCGAGCTGACCAAGTGGAACAGTGACGCCTTTCGGGGTCGTGATCAGAATGGAACGGATCCGGCCGATGGAGATCCGGTCTTTTTTCCGGAACCGGATATGCAGGTTGTAGCGACGTACCCCCTTGATCACCTTGGAAGTAATCCCGTCCGGACCGATGCCCATCCAAACGATCCGGTTGACATCCGAAACACTCAATCCGTACTGTGCCAAGGCAGCGCGATCGATGCGGATATCGATGTATGGCTGGCCGGTGATTCTCTGAATCGTCACGGAATAGACTCCCCTCACATGTTTGAGGAGCCCGGAAAGATTTTCCGAATAGGAGGAAAGGGTCTTCAGCTGGTCTCCGAAGACCTTTATGGCCACCATGGCCTTCACCCCGGACACCATTTCGTCGATTTTCTCCTGAATCGGTTGAGAGAGCGCAAATGAGACAGACGGAAGGGTATCGTCCAGTTTCTTCTCCATCTCCCCCACCAGTTTCTGCTTTGACAGTCGTGGAGGCCACATTTTTCGCGGACGGAGCTGGACATAGATTTCCGTATGGGAAGGAACATCCGTATCCGTTCCCGACTGGGCCCTTCCGATCCGGGACTGGGTCATCTCCACTTCCGGAAAAGATAAAAGGATCCGGTTGATCACCCGACTGGCCTGGGTCGTTTCGGCCATCGATGCCGAAGGCCAAAGATCGGCCATCACCAGAATCGAACCCTCGTCTATAACAGGGATGAATTCCGTGCCCGTCCGGAAAAACACCCACAGGGAGAGTCCGACAAAAACGATCCCGATTGCGATGACCGTCCACCCCCGGGGAAGCAGCTTTTTCAGCAAGGCCACATAAGTCTTCTGGATAAAATGAAACAGGGCTTCCCCGATCTTTTCCATATGACCTGTCTTGCCATTGCGAAAGAAACTCATCATGACGGGGACGAAGGTCAGAGAAAGAATCAAGGAGGATCCGAGTTCCAGGAGGATCGCCGTCGCCATGGGAGAGAACATTTTTCCCGGAATTCCCGGCAAGAAGAGGACGGGGATGAAAACCGACGAAATGATCGCGATGGAAAACAGGATGGGTCGCACGACTTCTCCCGAAGCTCCGGCGATTTCGTCCTTCCCCAGAGGAATGCCTCTCTCCCACTGACGGCGCTCGACATTTTCGACCATCACGATGGACGCGTCGACCATCATGCCGATCCCGATCACGATTCCGCCCATGGACATGAGATCCGCCGCCATATGAAAATGCTGCATCAGGAAAAACGTCACCAGTATCGAGACCGGAAGAGTGACGGCAACGACGGAAGCGGCCCAGATTCTTCCGAGAAAGACAATCAGGACGAGAATGACCAGGACACTTCCCTCCAGAAGCGCATGTATGACTGTATGGATGGACTTCAGGATCAGGGGCGCCGAAGAGTAATACTCGTGGATCCGGACATGATCCGGAAGGAGGTGGGTGTCGATTTCGTGAACCTTGGACTTGATGCGTGACAGAACATCCAGGGCATTTTCGCCCCTCAACATGACAACAGTTCCCTTGACGACCTCGCGATTCCCGGCCAAGGCATTTCCGCGACGCACTTCCGGTAACACCTTGACGGATGCAATATCCCTGATCAGGACGGGAACACCCTGCCGGGTCGCCACAACGATGGACTCAATATCGTGGCGGGAGCGAATTCGACCAATCCCCCGGACAATATAGGATTCTCCCCCGACATCAACATACCCACCACCAACATTTTCGTTATTCGTCGACAAAGCCTTCGAGACTTGGTCGAGAGAAAGATGGAATCCCAGCAACCGATAAGGATCGACATTGACGAAGTAGGCCTTGACGTATCCGCCATAGGAGAGGACTCCCGCCACTCCGTGCACCGTCCGAAGAGCTCTTTTCACGATCCAGTCCTGATAGGTGCGCAGCCTCATCAGGTCTACACCCGGCCCTTCCAGTGTGTACCGAAAAATATTTCCCGTCGGCGTCGACACGGCCCCTAAAATGGGAGAGACTCCGGGAGGTAGCGCGTTACGGGATTCGGACAACCGCTCCATGACAAGCGTCCGGGCCCGATAAATATCCACATTGTCGCGAAACACGATCGTCACGGAAGAGAGTCCGAAAAGCGTCTTGGACCGGATCAAAACGACGCCCGGCAAACCGTTCATCTCAATCTCGATCGTATTGGTGATCTGCTTTTCGATTTCTAATGGAGCGATGCCAGGGGCTTCTGTCAGAACAGTCACCGAAACCGGAGAGACATCCGGCAGTGCGTCGAAGGCGAGGGACTGAAGGGAAATGACGCCGGCTCCCGAGAAAAGCAGGACGAGCATGATGACAAGGAGACGGTTGGCCAGGATCTTGAGAAAAAATCGATTGTTCATGGATCTTCAGAAGATCGACTGGTCATCTTCTCGAACTGTGCCTTGAGCCAGAAGCCGTTCTGGTCCACGATCCGGACAGTGGAAGGCAAATGATCACGGACAGGAACCAGTCCCGACTCCGAGTGTCCAGTCTCTACCGGAACCATCTGGTATGTCCCCTTCGAACGCTCCACGAAAAGCACCGACTGGTCCTGCTCCAGGAACACGGCCTCTCGCGGGATCCAAAGATGACGCCCCTTGTAAGGAACGAAGAGGTGAACTGATACATACATGCCGGGACGTAGAAGAAGATGATGATTCTTGAAGATTCCCCGAACGAGCACCGTTCGGGTCTTGGGATCTGTCGTCGGGCTGATATAGGTGACATGGCCCCGTATCCGCGTGTCCGACTCCGGTATCCGGACCTCCATCCGGTCCCCCACCCTGATACCCTCCATGTCCTGCTGGTAGACACGACCATTGACACGAATCCAGTCCATGTTTCCGATCGTGAAGAGGCGGTCCCCTGAATAGACGGTTTGTCCGGAGATAGCGTTCTTGACCAGCACATATCCGTCCAGGTCGGATCGCATCTTCAGATAGCGGGAGATGAGGCCGGTCTTTCGGAGGCGGTCGATTTCCGGCCGGGCAACTCCAAGGTTTACAAGCTTCATCACCGCAGCCTGAATGATCTTTCGGGACAGGTCCCGGTTGGCGAGGTCCGTCCCGCTGACAGACGCGAGCCTGACCGACTGCAGATACTCCTGCTGGGCTTCGATATAGTCCGGACTGAAAAGCGTCGCCAGAACCTGATCCTTCACGACGTGATCGCCGGTATCGGCATAGACTTTCCGGACCCGGCCAAAGATCTGGTTGCTGATTCCCAGAGACCGTACGGTCACATAACTGACCCGGTCGTCGATCAGGGAAACGACACCGGATACATGAATGCGATGATTGCCGTGCCTTGGCCCGTAGAGATGGGATCCGATGCCCAAAGAGCGAACAACCTTGGGGGAAAGGGTTATAACGGTCCCGTCAGACGGCAGTGTATCGGCAATCGCAACACCCGTCTCCAGAAGAAAAGGCATCAGGAAAGACACGACCAGGATCTCGAGAGCCCTAAAAATCCACCCCATTCAAGAACCTTTCTGAAACATAAGCATTCGAAAAGACACCGGAAAAGATTCCTTAGCAAACCTTATTCTTTACGCTGACGTACAAGGACACATGCAAAATCGACTGCACCTTAATGGGCCTTTCATCAACAGAAGGCTTGATTTACGATAATACTATACCCCACTATACAAAATAAAGAGACCGCCCATAGCCACTTTCGGGGGATGATATTCAGACTACGGGCTCTATCGGCCGCACGCGACAGTAAAAACGCTTGCCAACTTTCAGAAGGTCATTTTCGGGATCGACCGTCAAAAAAGGGTCACGAACGGTTTCGCCATTCCAGTCTACTGCGCCTTGACGAATGAGTTGTTTGGCCTGGCTCTCGCTTTTTGCGGCACCGGACAACACCATGACCGTGGACAGTCTGAAAGGGGCTTCTCCTTCCAGGTGGCAGACGGGTATCTCTTCCGGAACTTCCTTCCGGGAAAAAACCCTTTCAAAAGACTCCACCGCCTGAAGGGCGTTTTCCTCTCCATGAAACTGGGAAACCACCGATCTGGCCATCCGGGCTTTGGCGTCACGAGGATGAAGCCGGACGATGTCTTCCGGATCGAGGTCGGTCAAAAGGGTGGTATAAGAAACGATCAGATCGTCCGGAATAGACATGAGCCGACCGAACATATCGTCCGGTGTGTCTTCCAGGGCAACAGCATTTTTCAGGCTCTTGCTCATCTTCTTTTCTCCGTCGAGCCCAACCAGAAGAGGAAGGGTTATGACAACCTGCGGCTCTTTTTGGTGCTGGCGCAACAGGTCCCGACCGACCAGAAGATTGAAGAGCTGATCCGACCCCCCAAGTTCAACGTCGCTTTCAAGAACAACCGAATCGTATCCCTGCATCAAAGGGTAGAGAAGC
>DAIEST010000256.1 GCA_027346125.1 Leptospirillum sp.
GCAGTCCGGTCCGCGCCTTCAAGGCAGTGGGTGGTTCACCTCCGTTCATCGACCGGGGAGAAGGATGCAGAATCTGGGATGTCGACCAGAACGAATATATCGACTTTGTCCTTTCCTATGGTCCCCACATTCTGGGTCACAACGATCCCAGCGTTCTTCAATTCATCTGCGAGACAGCCCGGAAAGGGATCTCTTTTGGAGCACCGACCGAGGTGGAACTCCAGCTGGGCGAGATGATCCGTTCCGCCTTCCCGCTGATGGAACGTCTACGGTTCGTCAATTCCGGAACAGAAGCGACCATGTCGGCAATACGCGTAGCCCGCGCCCATACCGGACGGACGAGAATACTGAAGTTCGAGGGCGGCTATCATGGACATGCAGACTCCCTGCTTGTCAAATCGGGATCGGGTGGTGCCACCTTTGGCGTCCCTGACAGCAGTGGCGTTCCGGAGATTCTGGCACGGGAAACCCTGACCCTCCCCTACAACAATACCCAGGCAGTCAGGGATCTTTTCCAGAAGGAAGGCGATACGATTGCCTGTGCCATCATTGAACCCGTGGCAGGAAACATGGGTGTCATCATTCCCGACGACGAATTTCTGAGGGAATTGCGGACCCAGACAGAACAACATGGCTCAATCCTGATCGCCGACGAGGTCATGACAGGCTTTCGACAGACCTACGGGGGCGTTCAGATCCTTCTGTCCCTTGAGCCCGACATCACCACGCTCGGAAAGATCATCGGGGGTGGCCTTCCGGTCGGTGCCTATGGAGGTTCAGCGGCAATAATGAAACATATTTCTCCCGACGGACCGGTCTACCAGGCGGGAACTCTTTCGGGAAATCCGGTCGCAATGGCTGCAGGCGTTGCCACACTTCAAAGACTAAAAACTCCGGCGCTCTATTCCCTGCTCGAGGAAAAGGGCCGGATACTGGCGACAGGACTTTCAACAATCGCCCGTTCCCTGAACATTCCCGTACACATCAACCGGATGGGCTCGATGATGACCCTGTTCTTTACTGATGCTCCCGTAAAGGACTGGCAATCCGCATCAAGGAGCGATACCGGGATTTTCCGGAAATTCTTCAGGGAAGCCCTTCAGGAAGGGCTTTATCTTCCGCCATCCCAGTTTGAGGCGTTTTTCCTGTCCACCCGTCATGACGACGCTGTAGTCAAGGAGTCTCTCGAAAAATTCCATCGGGCGCTCCACCGTACTCGGGAGTGGCTGGACACGGGACGACCGGAAAGCGCTGACTGACCACAGACACGTTCAATCTCTTCAAGCGACTCTATTAAGGATGGAGCACAATGGACAATCAGAACGAGTTCCCTGCAAAGCATGAAGAATGGTCCTGGAAAATCCGATCCCTCTTCACCGAAAGCATCGCTGCAAAACAGGAGTTCGTGAGGGAATCCCTCCCCCAGATT
The DNA here is from genome assembly GCA_027346125.1 of Leptospirillum sp. Classification (GTDB taxonomy): domain Bacteria; phylum Nitrospirota; class Leptospirillia; order Leptospirillales; family Leptospirillaceae; genus JAJYGC01. Next base: position 1,430 of record DAIEST010000256.1, read on the forward strand.
CTTCAAGCGGCGCAGTGGATGACAGAGGTTCTTCGTTCCGGGAAAAAAATACTGATCTTCGGCAACGGAGGAAGCTCGACGGATGCCATGCACATTGCGGGAGAACTCGTCAGCCGTTTCTACAAAAACCGGGCTGGACTCCCTGCAATGGCACTGGGAACCAATATTGCCACGCTTACGAGTATCGCCAACGACTTCAGCTACGAAGACGTTTTTTCCCGGGAGGTCGAAGCCTATGGTCGAGAAGGCGATCTCGCCATTGGAATCAGCACGAGCGGAAATTCCAGAAATGTCCTGAACGGGATTGCCAAAGCGCGTGAAAAGAGTCTCAGGACGCTTGCCCTGACTGGCGGAACAGGTGGGCAGATCAAGGATAAAGTGGATCTTGCCCTGGTTGTGCCATCAAAACTGACGCCCCGGATTCAGGAGTGCCATATCACCGTAGGACATATTCTCTGCGAACTGGTCGAGGAAGAACTCTTTGCTTCCTGATTCCCTTCCCGTCTTTCCCGGAACCGACCGAAAACTGATGTCACGGGAAGACCTCCTTGAAACCATCAGGAGAGTTCGCCTTGCGGGCAAAAGAATTGTCTTTACGAACGGTTGCTTCGATCTGGTCCACGCCGGACACATAGAAGTGCTCGAACAGGCCCGCCAGAAGGGGGACTTCCTGATCGTAGCGCTCAACACGGATCGCTCTGTGCGGACATTGAAGGGCCCCAGTCGCCCACTGGTCCAGGAAGCTCGCAGAGCCCGAGTCATCTGCGCACTGTCCTGTGTGGATGCCGTCACTTTGTTTGACGAACCCACCCCTTACGAACTGATCTCCCTTCTGGAACCGGATGTTCTGGTAAAGGGTGGGGACTGGACCCCGGATCGGATCGTTGGAGGCGACATCGTCCTGCAGAAAGGCGGAAGCGTTCTCTCCATCCCCCTTCTGCCGGATTCCTCGACAACGCTTCTGATCGAACGGGTCCTCGAACGTTATCGGAGTGAAGGGCCCTCCGGGCCGGAATCATGACACCTTATTTCCAGTTCCAGCAAAAACTCCTGGCGAAACTGTCTTCCCTCTCCGCCCCCTGGACCGGCACTCCGGTCAGGCTTTCAGGATTTCACGGAGATGCGCTCCCCCTTCTTCCAATCCTGGGAAAACCCGCCCTGTCGGGAAAAACCCTCTGGATCGTAGCCGGAACCATTGAAAAAGCGCACTATCTGATGCAGTCCATCGAGACATTCCGGGAACTTTTCGAAGACTCTTTTTCCCTCTGCTTTCTTCCGGAAGAAGAAGTCCTTCCCTATGAACCGGAAAGCCCCCCGGATTTTATCCGGGCGGAGCGGATCCACGCACTTTCCCGGCTTTCCAGGGAGCCAGTCGATGTAGTCGTGACGACATTCCCGGCCATTGTTCGAAAAACCCTCCCCCCATCGCTTTTCAAAAAAATCGCGTGGGGCCTCTCGGTCGGAGAAATCTCCGACCGGGAAGAACTGGCTGCGTCACTCATCCGTCTCGGCTTCCTCAGGGTCTCCCAGGTTTCAGCCCCCGCCGAGTTTGCTGTCCGTGGGGGGCTGATCGATCTCTATACCCCATCCCATCCGGAACCCGTCAGACTTGAATGGGACGACAATCTTCTCTCTTCGATCCGCAGTTTCGACGTCAATACGCAAAAATCTTTTTCCAGCTTGTCCCGCATCGACATCCTTCCAGGAGCCGAATGGATTCCCCCTGAAGAAAAAACCCTGACGGAATCGGGTCTCGAATGGCTCCTTCAGCATCAGACATCGCCGCTTTCCCCCGGCATCGAAAGATTCTCGGCCTTTTTTTACCCGGATGCCTGTTCTCCGCTGGAGTATACGCAGAACCCCGTCCTCCTCATCGAGGATCCATCCGCCCTGTCGCACAAAAAAGAAGAATGGTCCATCCGCGTGAGGGAAGGATGGGATGCCCTGTCCAGCGAGGAAAAAGACTTCCTCCCCTCTCCCGAACAAGGGTTTCTGTTTCATTCGGAAGATGGGTTTGACCGCTTCGAATCCGAATATCCTTCTATCCTTCTTTCTCCTTTGGCAGAGGATGACAGCGCGTTTCTTGCGCGTTCCCCGGAATCGATTCTTCGTCAGAATGACTCCTGGCTTTCACGGATCCCCGAACTCCTGAAAAATACAACGCTGCTCACTATCTTCAGGACCCGGGGGCAACGGGACCGCTTCCAGGATCTCCTGTCCAACCAGGAAATCCCGTCACAACCGCTCGGAGACCTCTCCGATCTGGCCGCTCGCAAAGACGGGTTGCCCGGAACGGTCTACACCACCATTGGGGATATCGGCGAAGGATTCCATCTCCCGGAGGACCATCTTCTGGTTGTTTCGGACGGATTCCTGTTCAGAAAGAGAATGGAGCCAAGGGTCCACAGGACCTTTTCGACCGCATCCCCGGTCTACAGAAAAGATCGCCCGCCGCTGAACGAGGGCGAGCCGGTGGTCCATCTTCAGCACGGAATCGGCCTCTACCGCGGCCTTCGGGAGATCGAAGTCGGCACGATCCCGGGAGAGTTTTTTGTCGTTGAATACCGGGATCAGGAGAAACTCTATGTCGCGGTGGATCAGGCGGATCTCCTCCAACCCTATCGTGGTCCCGAGGGTCAGACTCCGACACTGGATCGCCTTGGCGGCCAGACATGGAATCGGACCCGGAGCAGGGTCCGCAAGGAAATAGAGAAGATTTCCCAGGAGCTTGTCGATCTCTATGCCAAACGAAAAACGGTTTCGGGATTTTCTTTTTCTTCCGATTCAATAATGCTCAGGGAGTTCGAGAACGCCTTTCCTTACGATCTGACCCCCGATCAGGAGGAAGCGTGGACAGCCGTCGCCTCCGACATGGAAACCCCTGTCCCCATGGATCGCCTCGTTCTGGGGGATGTCGGCTTCGGAAAGACAGAAATCGCGATGAGGGCTGCGTTCAAGGCCGTAGCCGACGGGAAGCAGGTCGCCGTTCTGGTACCGACCACACTGTTGGCCATGCAGCACTACGAAACGTTCCGGGAACGCTTCTCCGGCTTCCCGGTCCGGATGGGGCTGATTTCCAGGATGGTGACTCCTGCGGATGTCCGACGGATCCGCAAGGAAGCAGGCCAGGGAGAAATTGACATCCTCATCGGGACAACCGCACTGATCAGCAAGGAAACGACCTTCCGGGATCTGGGGTTATTGATCATCGACGAAGAACAGCGTTTCGGAGTGGGACAAAAGGAACGGCTGAAAACCCGGCACCCCAATCTGGACGTGCTGACCCTCTCCGCAACCCCGATTCCCCGTACCCTCCAGATGTCTCTTTCCGGTCTTCGCGGAATCAGCTTCATCATGACCCCGCCTCCTGGAAGAAAACCTATCAGGACAGCCATTCTTCCCTTCGACCGACATCGCATCCGGGAAGCGATCGACCGGGAACTGGCACGGGACGGCCAGGTGTTTTTCATCCACAACCGGGTCCAGACGATCTCCCGGATTGTCCACTACCTTTCCCGGCTCTTTCCGGACGTCCCGATCGGAATGGCCCACGGACAGATGGACGATGCCATGATGGAGGATGTCATGGACCGATTTATCCATCGCCACTACCGGATCCTCGTATCCACCGCCATTGTCGAATCCGGCCTCGACATTCCTGGCGCCAACACGATTCTGGTCAACCGGGCCGACCTGTTCGGCATTTCAGAGCTTTATCAGATCCGGGGACGGGTGGGTCGCTCCGGCCAGCAGGCCTACTCCTATTTTCTGATTCCGGGAGAATCCTCTCTGACGGACCTGGCCCGAAAACGCCTGAGAACCCTTCAGGACAATACGAGTCTCGGATCCGGCTACCAGATTGCCATGCGAGATCTTGAAATCCGCGGGGCAGGCAGCCTCCTCGGACACCAGCAGACAGGCCACATCGCTCTTGTAGGGCTGGACCTCTATCTGGAGATGGTCGAAGAAGCCATTCAGACCCGAATCGAACCCGAGGCTCTTCCTGTCCCGGAAGAACCGGTCAGGGTCGACCTGGGAAGGGAGTTCCGGTTTCCGGAAGAATATATCGAGCATCCCGCACAGCGCATCGATTTCTACAGACGACTGGCACATTCCAGAGAGCTTTCCGAAATCCTGGCGATCGAGAACGAGATTACCGACCGATTCGGACCACCGCCAAGATCCGCAAGGGGACTTTTGCTTGGCGCAAGGCTCCGCATACTGGCATCGCGGCACGGATTCTCGGAAGTCAAGGTCAGAGACCGCGAGCTTTCCCTCAAACCCGCTTTTTTCGGGATTCTGACCCCCGAAAAGATACAGCACCTGTCCGAACATTTTGAAGGGCGCATCTGGGCCAATCCCGACTTGACGCTGAGCCTTCTGGGCTCTCCCAACACATTCTGCGATGACCTTGAACATATAGGCGATATCCTGTCAGGCTCGGGGGTAGCGCTCCGTGATTCTTCACCTTAGCAATGTCCATCTTTTATCCGATTAAGGAGCTTCCCTTGAAAAAAATGCATACCCGTATCCCCATCGTTCTTTTGACAGCCTTCCCGCTTTTGTTCACAGCGTGCCACCGGTCAGCCCCCACTGCGGCGGATGAACTCGCAAGGGTGGGAGACATGACGATCACCAAGACCGATCTCCAGAAAAAACTGAACGGAATGGGAATCAATGCCGCGAAAGATCCCAGCGTCACCTCCGAGCTTCTCAATCAGATGGTGGACAATTCGCTGCTTGCCATGGAGGCCCGGAAAGAAGGCCTGGACAAGACTCCCGAGTACCGGAAGAAAATCAAGGCCTACGAGGATCAGCTTCTGAGAAAGTCCCTTTTGAAGAAGGATGTGGATTCCAAGGTCAAGGTTTCCGACGCCGACATTACCAGCTACTATCAGAAACACCAGAAGGAAATCCGTCAGCCGGGCTACGTCGAGGTCCGGCAGGTCGTGTTCCCTTCGGAGAAAATCGCCAGGAAAATGGCCTCCCGCCTGAAACGCAGGGGAGGATTCTCAAAGGCCATCAAGACTTTCAAGGGAGGTCCCGTCGGAAAGCTCTATGAAGGGACAGTCCCGCCCAAATTCATCTCGTACTTTTTCGGTGTTCCGGAAGGCTCCGTCACAGGACCGGTAGACCTGAAGGACGGCGTACATTACTTCAAGATCGACCGCTCCGTAAAAGGAGTCCAGCTAACGATGGACCAAGCCCGCGACGGAATCCGCAACTATCTGAGCAACCAACAGAACAAGACCCTTTACCAGGCTCTTGTCAACCATCTCCGGAGCACAACGACGGTCAAGCTCAACAACCAGGCACTCGTTTCGATGATTGCGGCGGCAGCCGCAACCAATGGAACGGGTTCATCGTCCGCACCTCCAGGCAAAAAGTAGCCAGGGAAATAGGATATGGGAACAGTCAGATCCATTCCCTTCCTTCGGGCCGGGAAACAGGCGGCACTCATTTTCATCGTCTGTTTCCCGTTGTTCCTTTCAGGGTGCAGCAGCCACCCCAGGACCGACAAGGATGCCATTGTCGCCGATCTCGGCAATCAGCCCATCACGATTCAGGATCTGGAGACGACAGCCCTGTTCATGGGGTTGGGAGGAAAGTCCGACCAGCCTCCGGACCAATGGAGCCCCGCGATGAGAGAATTGATCCTTCGGGAGACCGTCCAGGACATTCTTCTCGTCCGGTCCGCCAGGAAAAGACGGATTACCGTTTCTCCCGGAGAGCGACAGGCGTTCGATGCGCAGCATTTTCCGCCCTCGTCGGATCACCCGGAACAGTTTACCCAAAAGCGGATTCTCCTTGAGAAGACCGAAGACGCCCTTTCCCCGAAAAAACCGATCTCCAATTCCGCGATACAGCGATTCTACCGCCAGCACCTGGAACTCTTTCTGATTCCCGAGACAGCCGTGGTCGATCATATTGTGGTCGCCAGAGAAGATGAGGCGCGTACCCTGCATGACGCCCTGGTCAAGGGAGCGTCTTTCTCCAAGATGGCCCGTCTCGAATCCCTCGGTACGGAAGCCTCCGAAGGAGGGCGGATGAAACCGTTTTCTCCAGGAGCCCTGCCTCCCCCTTTCGATGCCGTTTTCTCAATGAAACCGGACGAGGTCAGTGACGTGCTGTCCTCGCCCTACGGGTATCACCTGTTCCGGCTTGTCCAGATTCGTCCGGAACACCGTATCTCCCTGTCCGATGCACGGAACTGGATCGTCAAGCAGCTCAGGCATCGCCAGACCACCGCATTCCTTCGCAAGTGGATGGCACAGAAGCTTCAGGAGCAACCCGTCCGGATCAGGGAGAAGTACCGGGGGATTTTTTCATCCCAGTTCGGGTACAATGGTCTCGTTCATTCTCCGAAAACCGGCGACACACATGATGGAAAGACACAAGACACGAAATGACAAGAGCCTTCCGCACCACATATTGTTTCATACTGTTTCTTCTGGGAACGGCCCTTCTGTTTCCCGTTTCCGCCAGGGCTGAAAAAGTCCTGATCGATCAGGTCATGGCAGTCGTCAACCACCACATGATCACCAAAAGCGAACTGGATCGCTCTCTCGCGCCAACCTTCAAGAAACTCCATGCCCGATTCCGGGGAACCGCATACCAGGAACTGGTCGCATCCCTCGAATACAAGCTTCTGATGAAAAAGATCAACGAACGCCTTGAGCTTGAGGAAGCGGAAAGACAGGGGCTCACACTGACGGACGACGAACTGGACCGGGCGATCGAGTCCATCATGCAGAAGAACAATTTCACCGAAAAATGGCAGCTCAAGTCCGCGCTGGCCGAGCAGGGAATGAGCTTCCGGCGGTACCGTCAACAGCTCAGGAAACAGATGACGATCCTGAAACTGGTCAACCAGGAGGTCCGCTCCACGGTCGTGATCAGTCCGGATGAGGTTCGCCAGTACTACCTTGCCCATCGGGAGAAGTACCGGCTTCCTCCGCACGTGACCCTGTCGGATATCTTTCTGAAGATTCCACCTGGTGCCAGTCCGGATCAGCTCGCCAAGATCCGCGCCCGGGGAGAACACATCATCCGGCAGTTGAAACGGGGAGATGACTTTGTCATTCTCGCAGGATCCGAATCCGAAGGACCGAACGCCGAAAACGGCGGTTCCCTTGGCGATCTGACCAAGGATCAGCTGCTCCCGGAACTGGTGGGTCCGGCTTTTTCCGTTCCCGTGGGAAAAATCAGCAACCTGATCCAGTCCGAAAACGGATTTTACATCATCAAGGTTCTGAAACGTGACGATCATGCCTATCGCCGGTTCAGGGACCTGAAAGACCAGATCCTGAACGACCTGACCAAGAAAACGACGGAGAAGAGAATCCGGATCTGGCTGGAAAAGCTCAGGGCCAAATCCTATGTCGTCATCTATGCCGAACCGCCTGGAGAGGGAAAAAAAGCCTAGATACCTTCCGGACCGTACAGATCTTCCAGAAGCATCCTGCCCAGATCCTGGATCCCGTCGCCTGTTCGCGAGGAAAGCGGCAAGGGAACCGGATTGACAGTTTCCCCCGCCTCCGTCCGAAGTTTGTTCTTCCATTCTTCCAGAACGGACCGGAGCTGATTTTTGGAGACAAGGTCGGCCTTGGACAGGAGAACGGTCACTGACCTCCCGAGTGTTTCCAGCCACAGAAGAGCTTCCCAGTCGGACTCCAGAATTCCTCTTCGGACGTCGACCAGAAGCAGGATCCTGTTCAGGTGGGGAAGTCTTTCGACCAGTTCGGATGCAAGATTCCTGGCCTGTAATGCTGTTCCCTTGTCCCGTTTCATATATCCATATCCGGGGAGATCCAGAAAATACCCTCCCCGATCCAGTGCGTATAGATTGGCGAGTGTCGTCTTTCCTGGCGTCCGGCCGACCCGGGCCAGATGATTCCGTCTTGCCAGCCTGTTGATCAGGGAGGATTTCCCGACGTTCGACCGGCCGGCAAAACCGACAATTCCCTCCGAGTGGATCGGAGGAAGATCTTCCAGTGTAGCAAGGGAGCGGACGAAGGTGGCCGGAAAATCGATAGGCGGACTGGTTTTTGCAGGTTTCATGTGTGGTACCTCACTCGATGGTGTGGATGGAGCCCTGATCCGTATCCGGGACGGGGCTATCTCATTGGTGGCATTCGATCACCATCCGTTTCCCGTCGAAGTGACCGGGTGGATCCGTCATTATCTGTCTGGAACCGCAGGCGGATTGTCCGCATTGGAACATTGGGGGGATCTGGAAAACCTGATGGCCCGGACGGAAACGCTCCTTCTGGAGCGTCTCCTTTCCATGTCCGGTCTGATGCCGGAGGAGATCCACGGTGCCGGCACCCATGGAATCACCGCCTTCCACCGTCCCTCTCCCCACCGGGCACCATGGGCAAAACGCTCGGCCGAACCGGAGGAACTCCCGGGAATTTCACTCCAGATCGCCAACCCATACCCGTTGGCACAACGTTTTCGCATTCCGGTCGTCTTCGATTTCCGCCGGGCCGACGTTTCCAGAAAAGGGGAGGGGGCACCCCTCGCTTCCCTTTTTCATCGGGCCGTTTTCTCTGACCTCCACGAACCCCGGGCATTTCTGAACCTGGGGGGCATTGCGAATCTCACCTATCTTCCGGCTCTGTCCGATCCGGAAACCGGGATGATCGCGTTCGACACGGGACCCGGCAACATGCTGCTGGATCTCCATGTTTCCAGGATGACCCATGGCCGGGAAACATTTGATCGGGAAGGACAGCGAAGCGCCGGGGGACAAGTCCGGAGATCAGTTCTGTCCTTCATTCTGGACGACCCATGGTTCGCCCTTCCCCCACCAAAATCCACCGGACGGGAAGAGTGGGGGGAAGAACGTCTCGATTCTCTGATAAGCCATCTTTCCCTGCACGAAGCGGTAGAGGAGACGGACCTCCTGGCAAGTCTCGCAGAGGCGACCGCATGCTCCATCCAGAAAGGCCTGGAATGGCTTTCTCCCAAACCCTGCCTTCTGATCGCCGGCGGCGGCGGTACTCGAAACCCGGATTTGATGGGCCGTATCGCCCGCATCGCGAACATCCCGGTTCGTCCGTCCGAAGCCTTCGGCTGGCCTGCCCAGGCGATCGAACCCATGGCGTTTGCGTACCTTGCAGCCCTCTCGCTGTCAGGGAGACCCGGATCGCTCCCCGGTACGACCGGGGCGGACGCTCCAGTCCTTACCGGGGCCGTGGCACCTCCACCGGATGGATCGCTCCCGGCCAGGCTTCAAGAAATTCGGGAAGCTGCCGATATCCATCTTCCGTTCCCAGATCGAGCCAACCCTCTTCCGTTTCCTCTCCCCGGATCGGGATCCCCCGTTTTTTAAGCCGCCGGTAGATCTCAAAGACAGAAAAAGGGGGTTCGGGAAGACCTTCCTGAGGTTCGAAAACCTGGGGATCGACAATATGGATCCCGGTGAACCAGACCGGTCTGTCCCCTCTTCCGGGCGATTCGCCCGGAAGAACGACCGACCCTTCCGGTGAAAGAAAGATCTTGCCCGCCTCGGACGTTGGTCCCTGCCCCGATAGAACGAGGGTTACAGAAGCGCCAGCCTCTTCGTGGCGGAGAATTCCCTGGCCGACATCGTACCGGGTGAGAATATCGCATGTTCTCACCACCAGGACCCGCATATCCCGAATCAACGGCCATGCGTTCAGGAGACCGCCTCCTGTTCCCAGGACTCGGTCTTCCACAGAATACCGGACCATCATTCCTTCCGGAATGACAGGCAGCAGGCCCGAACGGATCCGTTCCGCCCGATCGTGCAAATTCACCACGACATGATCGATCCCGGAGCGCCTCATGGATTCCATGATGTGCACGGCCAGCGGGCGACCCTCCACCGGAATGAGGGGCTTCGGACTGTCAGGGAACAGGGATCGGATCCGGCTCCCTGAACCTGCCATCAGAATGAATCCTCCCCGTTCATGCATCAAGAACGGGCTCCTTCAGAAGAGGGCGCACCACGTTCCACAAGAACTGAACCGACGGTTCCCAGCGGGACAGGAATTCCATGTTCCGGTGGGTCTGGGGAACGCTTTCCAGATAAGCGGGATTCCCCTTGACTTCATCGATATAGAAGAATCTCCCGCACGCTTTCAGGTTTCTCTGGAAAGCGTGGCGTGCCAGGAGGCTGCGGTATTGATCGCGTGAAAGCCCTCCGGGGAGAAGCCCGCTCTTCCCGGCTTCCTCGTAATAACGGCCAACCAGTTCCCCCAGAAGGGGTTCCGGAACGGGACGGTACGCATCAAAAAGAAACGAGGCCAGGTCGTAGAGAGGCGATCCGACACGCATGTCCTGAAAATCGATGACGTTCAGCTTCCCGCTGCCGTTCCGCATCAGGTTCCGGGAATGGTAGTCCCGATGGAGAAGGGTTTCCGGAAGTGAACTCGCCAGAATAACTGACTCTTTCTCAAAAAAGGATCGGGCGGATCGGAACTCCTCCGATCCCTGATCCCGGGCTCCATATTCCAGAAAATGCTCGAATTCCCAGAAATAGAGCTCGGAAGAAAAAGGGCGTTTCCGGAGCCAGCCCGCACCATCTTCCGGTGAGAGGAGCTGAAATCTGAGAAGAAGATCCAGCGCCTGATTCCTCAGTCTGGCTTCCTCCTCCGGAAAGTGCTGCAAAGCGACGGAAAGGGTTTCGTCGCCCAGGTCTTCCTGGACCAGGACGCTTCCATCCTCATTCCCGAAGAAAATCGACGGAACCGGAAAATCCTGTTTTTTCAGAAAGGATCCGAGTTCCACGAACGCATCTCCGGGAGGAACACCCTCGGACGGGGCCGATTTCTCTTCAGAGCCGCGGAATCCTTCAGGCGCTTTCCGTTCCATCAGAATCACGCTCTCCGTCGGATCAAGAGCACTTTTTCCGTAGACGATCCTGTAATAACGCCGATTGGAAGCGTCTCCCGTCAGCGGGATGACCTGAAAATCCCGATCTTTCTTCCAGGAACAAAGAACTTGCATCGCATCTTCCGAAAAAACCCGTTTTGCACCCCGACCCATGAACCCTCCTGCCCCATCCCCCACAAGTTCTTATGCCCGCCAGAACAATTTCAAATTTAACTTCAAATGGCCATACAACTACAATCACCACGACAGTCACTGTTTCCAAGGAGTCTACGAATGAGATCCGATGCCTTTTCCATACTGCCAGGCCTCATGCTTTGCGGAATCCTGGCTCTGTCTGCCCAGCTGGTTTCAGAATCCCCTCTCCTGAAGGGACATTTTCCGGTCGGAGCAGTCATGCTGGCCATTATACTCGGAACCGGGTTCCGACACTTCATCCCCATCTCTCCCCGGATGGAACCGGGGATCCGGTTCGCGTTCCGGAGAATCCTCCGGATCGGTGTCGCCGGTCTGGGGTTCGGCCTTACATACGCCGACATCAGGGAAGTCGGGTTCAGGGGAATTCTCCTCGACACGATCCTGATCGCGGGCACATACCTCTTTTCCGTCGCGCTCAGAAAATGGCTCCGGCTTGGAGAAAACCTGCCATGGCTCCTCGCTACGGGAACCGCCATCTGCGGTGCTTCGGCCGTTGTCGCGGCCAACAGCGTGCTCAAGGCAAAAGAGGAAGAAGTGGCCTTCTCGGTAGCGACGGTCACCCTCTTTGGAACCCTTTCGATGTTCCTCTACCCGGTCATTGCACGATTTTTGGGGATCCCGATCCCGATTTACGGAGCCTGGGCCGGATCCTCCATCCATGAAGTTGCACAGGTCATCGGGGCAACCATGAATATTTCACCGCAGGCGCTGGATTTTGCCACGATCCTGAAACTGACCCGCGTGGCGTTTCTGCTCCCGGTTCTCGTCATGCTGGAAATTCTCCTCCTCAGACACGGAACGGAAGCCATCTCCAGAACGGGGTTGTCGAACCGGAAGGAACATTTCCCGTGGTTCGTCGTGGGATTCGGGGCGATTGTCGTCCTGAACTCTCTTCGCCTCTTCCCCTCCACACTCCTGGCCGTGCTCCAGAAAGGAGATACCTGGCTTCTGGCGGTTTCCATGGCCGCACTGGGTCTCGAAACCCATCTTGGTCGCATTCTGACCGTCGGACCCTCCGCTGTCAAAGCGGGATTCTGGCTCTGGATCTTTGTCAGTGTCTGGGGGTTTGTCCTCTCCCTGGCATTGTTCGGCCACTCCTTTCATCTGCCCCTGACGGGATAACCCTCTCAACCGAACGGAGACGATCATGTCCAGACATGAAAACCCGATAGGGATTCCGGAAAAGAAGTCCTCTGTTTCGAGCACCCGTTTCCGCCTGATTGGCTCCTTCATCGCAGCCGCTCTCTCCCTCCTGATTTCCGGAACGGGAGAAGCCGGAGAGATCGGCATTGTTTCCGATTATGCCACAAACTGGTACAAGCCAAGAGAAAATGGCAACCCTGCACAACACCGTGGAACGCCCCTCCTGGTGACCGCCGACGAGGTCAGCCATATCGTCGGTGTCTTTGACAGCCATACGGGAACTCCCCTGGCGATCTTCCCGGTCCGGGGGACGCCTCACCACCCTTACCTGTCCCGGGATCAGCGGTGGATTTTTGTCACGGAACGGGGCGGAAACGGCATTGCCCTGATCGATACCCGGCAATGGACCCAGAGGGAACTGACCTTTCCCTGTTCCAGAGGACATGAATGTCATTCTGTCCACATCGGTCAGAGTCGGGATGGACATTACGCTGTCGCCACCTTTCAGGGCAAAGACGGAGGGATCGCCCTGATCGATGCGCGCAAGGGCAAACTTCTCCGAATGGTCCGGGGACTGGGACAACGCCCGAGGGATGCCGTATTTTCCCTGGACGGGAAAAAAATCTATGTGAGT
>DAIEST010000263.1 GCA_027346125.1 Leptospirillum sp.
AAGACCAGCCAGCCGGCTTCGTTCAGATGAGTGGGATCCTGGATCGCGAATTTGAAGACCAGCATCAGGGCCTCGATCGAAATCGCGATCAGGATGGAGGAAATGAATCGCGTCAGCGTCCTTCGGGTGGCGCTGTGTCGACGAATATCCTTTCGGAGGAGGACTTCTTCCTCGAAGATGGTCTTGGCGAGATCGAAGATCGCCAGAGCCAGGGTGAGCAGGATCGTGGCCTGAAACGACGATGTCGTTTCACTGATTGTCCAGAGGGTTCCGAAGACCTGGTGAAGGGAGTAGAAAGCCTGTATGGTGAGCCCCAGACTGACGATCAGAAGCCCCGCCGAAAAGATGGAGTAGACCGCCTTGAAAAAGGGCTCTATCGATTTTCTCCTGTGGTCGTCCTCGAGAAGCGTCATGACCTGTTCGTAGTCGATATCGGCGACCACAACGCCCAGCAGCTTCTTGCCATCCCGGACCGGAGTGGCGACCGTGACGCAGAGAGAGCGGGTCGCGGAGGAGAAGTAAGGAGGCGTCAGAACGCTTCCCTCGGAATCCTTCGCCTGGAGATAGTACGGTCGCAGGCTCCGATTCTCTCCGTCTCCCTCGTTCGACAGCCGGGCGGAACGGGGACCCACGACATTCGATCCGATCTGCCTCCCGTCGGCATCCAGTACATAACAGAGGTCCAGGAACGGGTAGAAATGGGTCAGCGGCACCAGCCTTTTTTTGAGGGAATCGGGTCCGGCCTTCAAATGGTCCGGAGAAATCACCCCTTCCAGAAGACTTCCCAGGAAACTCAGAAGGTCGTTCTTGTTCTCGTGGAAATTTTCGAATCTGTTCATCGAAGAGTCCTTTGCGCTGGATAGCACGATCATCCGGTATATTCATGCCAAAGCCGCCGATCAGGCTTTGGCGCGAAAGCGTCTTGTCTATCGGGTTCGAAAGGGAGACCTGAAATCGGAGATCCCGGAAATACTGCCTGCAGCATGTCCCAGCAATTTTGATTCCGGGACGGTTTCTCATTCTCGGGGGATCCTGCAGTCGGGAACCGGGAGTTCTGGCCTCCGCCCTTCCTGTTTCCCCTGCCCCGGCAAAATGGGGCGGAGCAGGGCGGGATGTTTGACTGGATTCCGTCGCTGTCTTAAAGTAGGTTTTGCGAAAAGTTTTCCCGGCTCCACCAGTCCGATGACAAAACGCGGGGTAATCATGTCGACCGTTCCAGCTCCCGACCAGTTTCTTGACCTTCGCGGGGTGAAGTGTCCTTTCAATTTCGTCAAGACCAAGCTCAAACTCGAAACGATGAAGCCCGGAGAAACGCTCCAGGTCGTTCTCGATCCCGGAGAACCCGTTTCCAACGTTCCCCGGTCCGCGCGTGACGAAGGACACACCATCGTCAACATTTCCGAACGCCCTGACGGCCTTTTCGACGTTCTCCTGAAGAAATCGGGAGCATAAATGTCCACTGTCGCCAGACCGGAAATCCTCTCGCGGGAACCGGAAGAGTGAAACTGGGCATACTGCTTTCCACCCGTCCGGACCAGCAGGACTCCGGACATGTCAGACCGATCGTGGAAGAAGCGCTCGCCCTGAAAGATACGGTCTACCTCTATCTCCTGGACGACGGGACGCTCTACCTCCGCGAGGAATGGGTCCACGGCCTGGTGGATCGGGGAGTTCACGTTTACAGTTGCGCTTATGGCGCGCAAAATCGAAAAATCTACGATTCGGGGAAAACCACCTTCTGCGGGCTCGTCGTCCTGACACAGCTCATGGAAGGGTGCGACCGTTTCCTATCGTTCAACTGAGAGGCGCTTTTTTGACAGATCCGGCCCAATCGACACCCGAAACCGTCAATGCGACGCTCGTCTTCATCAAGAGCGACCCCAGGGAATCCCCGAGACCCGCGGAAGCGGTGCGGGTCACTGCCGGACTGGTCGGAGGAGAGGTTCCGGTCAGCCTCTACCTTTTCCGCGAAGCGCTGCCCCTCTTCGAAGAAAACCTTGAGGAAATGGAAGATGGGGAAATCCTTTCCAGGTTCTGGAGTTCTTTCCCGGAGATGGGGGTCGAGATCTACTACGAACCGGATCCGGAGTTTCAGGCGCCCTCCGGGGCTCACCCCATGACCCCGGAGGAACTCTCCGAACACATCACCCATTTTTCCCATTTCCTCTTTTTCTGAGCCTATGGACGCGAAGGGACCGATCCTCATTCTGGCCAGAACCCCGCTGGACACTTCGCAGATCGCGATCGCGAGGCATCTTCTCGAGGACTCCGGCAACCGTCTCGTCCTTCTGGGAACATCCCCTTCGTGGGACCTGTCTCCCGGAGAACAGGTCGTCCGGGTCGGCGGATCTCCGGCCTGTCCCGACGATATCCCCGGGATCGGCTGGACGGAACTGTACGCGTTCGTCAGGGCATTCCCCCGCGTTCTCACCTTGTCCTGAGCGGATCCGGGAGCGGGAGGGAATTTTTTGCTTGTCACCTCGGGCATGATCTTATATTCTGCTTGAATGTCTGTTTGACCTAAAAGGGTTATACGGAGAGATGTCCGAGCGGCCGAAGGAGCACGACTGGAAATCGTGTAGGTGCCTAAAAAGTGCCTCGGGGGTTCGAATCCCCCTCTCTCCGCCATTTGAGGATCGCCTCACGACAAAAAAGTCTCCGGGAGGGGAGCCAGGCTCCGTGCAACAGAGTCCCGTGAACCCCGCCAGGTCCGGAAGGAAGCAACGGTAGCGGAATGCTCCGTGTGCCCCGGAATTCCCTGGTTCCCCTTCCGGAGATTTGACCTCCCTTAATTTTCCGTTGGGTCCCTATGTCGACAGTTCTCTCTCTTGCCCGAAAATGGCGTCCTCAAACCTTCAGGGATCTGGTTGGCCAGGAATTTGTCGTCCGGGCGATCACCAGTGCCATGAAATCCAAAAAGCTTCCCCAGGCCTTTCTTTTCTCGGGAGAGCGGGGAGTGGGCAAGACGACTGTCGCCCGAATCCTGGCAAAAGCCATCAATTGCGAAAAGGGACCTACGCCGGAACCTTGCCAGACCTGCGAGTCCTGCCGGGAGATCTCCCAGGGAAGCGCCCCGGACGTTCTCGAAATCGACGGGGCGTCCCATACGAGCGTCGACGACGTCCGTTCCCTGCGGGAAGGGATCCGGTATCTTCCCTTCAAGAGCCGGACCCGGGTCTACATCATCGATGAAGTGCACATGCTGTCCCAGGCCGCATTCAACGCCCTTCTGAAGACCCTCGAGGAACCCCCTGCCCACGTCGTCTTCGTCTTTGCCACAACGGAAGACCACAAGATCCCCGACACCATCCTTTCAAGATGCCAGCACTTTCGCTTCAGATCCCTGAGCGTCGCGGAAATCACGGGGAAGCTCGAGGAGATCGCGGAAAAGGAATCCCTGCCGTTCCATCGGGCAATCCTGAACCTGATTGCCCGATCCGCCGGCGGAAGCATGCGGGACGCATTGAGTCTTCTCGACCAGATCCGTTTTCTTGCCGACGGCCCGCAGACTGCCGAGGACGTCGCACTGTTCCTCGGGATGGCGGGAGGATTGCCCGAGAAACGCCTCCTCCAGGCGCTTCTCTCCGGAAATCTCGAAGAAGTCCTGATCGTGTCCGACCAGATCCTGTCGCTCGGCATAGACCCCAAGGCAACCCTCAGATCCCTGTCCTTCAAAACGCGGGACATGATGCTGGCGAAAACCCTGGACTGCCCGCTGACGCACCCGCGATTCGCCTGGGACGAGGAAGAAATCCCGGACCTTCCGGAACATGCCGCCCCCACTCTTTTTTTCCTGGAACAGATGCTGTCTCTCCTGCTTCAGGGGGACATCGAAATTCGCCGGTCCACCCAGCCCGGGGTTACATTTCTCCTGACCCTGTGCCGCATTGCACATGTCCAGAATCTGCTCCCGCTGCCGGAGATCCTGAAACGCCTGGAGGCGGGCGGACCGAAAAATCCCGGAGTCCCGACTTCTCCGGCCCCGTCCCGGCCTCAGTCTCCGACCGCCGGAACCGCCCCGCCAGAGCCCGGGAAATCAGCCGAAAAAAAGCCCCCGGCACAGGAAAAAGATCCTCGCCTGGCCAGGGACTGGCACCAGATCCTCTCCGAATGGACCGACCTTCCCGGAACGATTCGGGATCTGCTCGACCAGTGCCAGGTGGCCCGTCGGGAAACCGATCATTATATCCTCAAGGCACCCAATGCCTTCTTTGAAAAACGGATCCAGGAGGCACTTCCGCAGATCCTTGACGCATTCGCCAGATCCATGGGAAACAATGCGAAGCTTTCCGTCACGACCGGAAACGCAGAAAAAGAGGGGGAACCCCACTCCGTTGACAATATGGTCCGGAGCAACCCCATGGTCCAGGAGGCGGCGACGTTGTTCGGAGGAGAAGTCATTGCCATACGGAAGGGCTCCTTCGACTCGCCCCCTCCCACAACAAAGGAGACGAACGACCCATGATGCCGGACTTCTTGAAAAAAGCGCAGGAATTGCAGGCAAAGATGGCCAAAATCCAGGAGGAAGCCGGCCAGAAGACAGTGACAGGATCCGCCGGCGGACAGATGGTCACCGTGACCGTCAATGGCCGGA
The DNA here is from genome assembly GCA_027346125.1 of Leptospirillum sp. Classification (GTDB taxonomy): domain Bacteria; phylum Nitrospirota; class Leptospirillia; order Leptospirillales; family Leptospirillaceae; genus JAJYGC01. The sequence continues at coordinate 4,595 of DAIEST010000263.1, forward strand.
TGGAAGTCGTCTCGATCAGGATCGAACCACAGATTCTCAAGACGGAGGAACCGGCGTTCATCGAGGATCTCGTGGTGGCCGCACTGAACGACGGCCTCGGAAAAGCCCGGGAGATGATGGCAAAATCCATGATGGAAGCCACTGGACTGCCACCCGGCCTCGCCGGTGGACTTCCAGGCTTCTGAGAGTCCTTGCCGATCATGTCCCCAAACGAATACAAGGACTCCAGGTCAACGCCATACCCTCTCCCGTTCCACCGGTTGATCGAGTCGCTCCGGAATCTGCCGGGCATCGGGGTCAAAACGGCGACAAAGCTTGCCTTTCACCTCCTGAAAGCTCCCGTGGAAGAGGTCTGCCAGCTGTCCCAGGATCTTCTGCAGCTCAGGGAAGCCCTTGACTTGTGCCCGCAGTGTCAGAACATCATGGAACCGATGGAGGAAAAATCCCTCCCGTGCTCCATCTGCCGGAATCCCTCGCGGGACGGGGCGACCGTCATGGTCGTGGAGGATGTCCAGACGCTCTACGCCATCGAACGCTCCGGAGAGTTCCGGGGTCTGTACCATGTCCTGATGGGACGGCTGTCTCCTCTGGAAGGGATCGGCCCGGATGCGCTTCGCATCCAGGAACTGGCACGTCGCATGGACTCCGGGGAGGTTCACGAGCTGATCCTCGCAACCTCCCCGACTGCCGAAGGAGAAGCGACAGCACTCTATCTTTCCCGTCTCTTCAAGCCGATGGGACTCAAGGTGAGCCGCATCGCCTTCGGAATTCCGATCGGCCTGGAACTCGAATTCGTGGACGATATCACGCTGATCCGGTCCGTCGAAGGACGAAGGCCCATGTGATCCTCTCCGGGAGACAACAGAAAACGCCCCGTCCACCATGGCAAGGAGAAGAAAGGGACCGATTGGAAATTCTTCCGAACGACCGCAACGAAAACCAGACACAGATGAGCCTTCAGGAGCAGATCAGGCGGCGCCGGACGTTTGCCATCATTTCCCACCCGGACGCCGGAAAGACGACGCTCACGGAAAAGCTCCTCCTTTATGGAGGAGCCATCCACCTGGCCGGTTCCATCAAAAGCCGGAAGGCCGCCCGCTACGCCACCAGCGACTGGATGGAGATCGAACGGCAGAGAGGCATCAGCGTCACATCAAGCGCGCTTCAGTTCGATTACCGGGGGTTTTCCATCAATCTTCTGGACACCCCGGGACACAAGGATTTCAGCGAAGATACCTACCGGACGCTTGAAGCGGCCGATTCGGTCATCATGCTTCTCGACGGGGCCAAGGGAATCGAACCCCAGACCCTGAAGCTTTTCGAGGTGGCCCGTCTCAGGAACCTTCCGATCGTCACGTTCATCAACAAGGTGGATCGCGAAGGGCTTCCTTCCCTGACACTCCTGTCTGAAATCGAGAAGATCCTTTCCATCCGGGCGATCCCCAGGAACTGGCCCATCGGGATGGGCCGATCCTTCCGGGGAGTCTTCGACCTCATCGCGAGAAAAGCCCATATCTATACCTCACGGGAACACGGAGGAGCCCGATCCGAAGAAGAGGTCATGGACGAAGACGACCCCCGACTGGATCCGATCCTCGACTCCATCGGACTTCTCCCGGAATTCAAGGAGGAGATCGACCTCCTCGATTCCGAGTCCCAGATGTGGGATCCCGGCCTGTTCCGGAACGGAACCATTACACCCGTCTTTTATGGAAGCGCCCTGAACAACTTCGGGGTCGAACTCTTCCTGAACTCCTTTCTCGGGCTTTCCCCCCAGCCGGGCCCCCATACCAGCGATATGGGCCCCATCCTGCCGGACGATCCCCGCTTTTCGGGGTTTATCTTTAAAATCCAGGCCAACATGGACCCGCTTCACCGGGATCGGTTCGCATTCCTTCGCATCTGCTCGGGACGGTTCGAAAAAGGCATGACCGTCCGGAACGTGAACACGGGCCAGGAAATCAAGCTTTCCAAAACACTTCATTTTCTGGGCCAGAAAAGAGAACTTGTCGACGAAGCCTTTCCCGGGGACATTATCGGCCTCCACGATCCCGGCGTCTTTCATATCGGAGACACTCTGGTCGAAAAAGGGGATTTTGTCTTCGAAGGGATCCCCCACTTTTCACCGGAGCTTTTTGTCCGCGTTCAGATCGAAGATCCCCTGAAAAGAAAGCACCTTCGGAAAGGACTGTTCCAGATTGCCGAGGAAGGGGCGATCCAGATCTTCACACTCGATCCGGAAGGGGAACGGGACATTCTGGTGGGGGCGGTGGGACAGCTTCAGTTCGACGTCCTGAAGTTCCGGCTGGAACACGAATACAAGGTCAGGGCCAAGCTGGAGCCCCTCGGATACGACAGGGTGCGCTGGGCGACAGGGGATCCGGATCAGATCGGGAACCTGTCCAATACGCTGGATACACTGCTCGTCTATGACAGGGAAAAGATGCCGGTGGCCCTGTTCCGGAACGAATGGGCCCTCAGATACGTCGTGGAGAAATACCCGTCGATCGAATTCCACGGGACTTCCCCGCGGACCTTCCGAAAGAGCCCCTAGCCCGGCGAAACGGGGCCGGCAGAAGCGGAAGGCAGGGGCGACTGGCCTTTCATGACAATCGTCCGGTAAGGGTACGGAAGCTCGATCCCTGACGCGCTGAACCGTTCTGCCAGGGAAAAGTTCAGGTCGCTGACGACCGTGTGCCTGAGCATCCCATCCTTGACCCAGAACACAAGCTCCATATTGAAGGAAGACTCCCCGAACTCCTTGAACCAGACAACGGGGGCCGGATCCGTCAGGACTTCGGCGTGGGATGCCGCCACGTCCAGCATGATCTGTCGCGCAAGCGGAAGCTTTGCCACGTCCATTCCGATTCCGACTTTCAGGTGCAGCCTGATCTTTTGATCCAGATGGCTCCAGTTGATCACCTTGTTGGCGATGAAATGGCTGTTCGGAATGATGATCGCCACATTGTCGCGGCTCATGATCGTCGTGCTTCTCGCCCGGATTTCCGTCACCGTCCCCAGTATCCCGTCGAGCTCGATGAGATCTCCCACCTGGATGGACTTTTCGAGCAGGATCACGAACAGGGCGATGATATTCGCCGCGACGCCCTGGAGACCGATACCGAATCCCAGTCCGAACACTCCCAGGACACCTTCCAGTGACGTCACCCGGATTCCGAGGTTGTCGAGGGCGATCACTGCAGTCAGAAGCAGGATCAGATATCCGGAGAAATGGGAGAACATCCGCATGAGGTGTTTCGTCTGGGGGCTTTTCTGCTGGGATGCCCGTCGTTCGAAAGCCCGTTTGACGAACTTTTTCACAACCACCCCCACAAGGATGATCAGGAAAAAGTCCACAATCCCCGCCAGGGTGACCGGCGTCTTTCCCAGCGTGAAAAGCACCATTTCGTGGTGATGTCCGGAAGGATGGGAAAACGAAGC
>DAIEST010000267.1 GCA_027346125.1 Leptospirillum sp.
AAAAGCAAACCCCATGCCAGGATCTGAAAAGAGCCGGAACAGAAGACCCATGGCTCGTGAAGGGAAGGTCAGGGTGGATTGTCCCGGCAAGATTTGCCGGACTTTTTCGAGGAAAGGTCGAACGGGGGAGTTTTTTTCCGGGTGCTAGACAGTCCTGTTCAATTCGGCCGGAGTGTGACTTCTCCCTCGGGAAGCATAGGGGTTGGAAGACTGTCTGGAAAGCAGCAGAAGCTTCTCCGCGAGAGGTCCTTCCGGAGAGGCGAAGGGAAGGATCAGGCGTCTGAGCCGGTCGATCCGGTGGACGAGAGCGACCCGGGCTCCAGGGTCGCGAGTCCCGTCATCCGGCGGAAGAGACAGGACACTCTCCAGCGCTTTCCAGTCATACTGCAGGATTTGTTCCAGACGAGTCTCTACCGTTCCGTCGGGATCAAGGAAAATCAGCGTTTCTTCCAACAAGCTGTCAATATTATGACTATCCGGAAGGAACATGGTCGTCCTTACCCTTTCATCGACAGGCGCCGGCCTGGAGCGGAGCCGGAAACCGGAGCGGCAGGAGAAGCTGTCCCGGGGGAGCCAACGCCTGTCGGTCGGGAGGAGAAATGGATCGCCTCCCTCCAGCTTTCCAGGAGTTCGGAGAGAATTGTCCGGACCGGCAAGAGCCGTTCCGGCTCGTCCTTGATGTTCGCCACCGTGATCTCTTCGATCAGGAAAACGTACAGGCCCACCAGCTTCTGTGCCCATTCAAGCGATTCCTGTCCGTCCAGCGCCGAGGCAAGCTCCCCCAGAATCGCCGTGGAACGATGGACGGCATCGCTCCTTTTCGGGATATTGCGGGAACGGATCGCCTCCTCGAGAAGAAGGACCGACTTGATGGCCCCCTCATACAGCCGGATCAGGAGTTCCGATGGCGTAATCGTATTCTGAACCGCGGCATGATAGGCATTGATTGGCATCGTGGAAGACATCCCGTATCCTTTCCCCTGAACCCGGACCTAGAGAGTACCGCTCGCGATCTGCTGGCTCAGATAATTCTGCTTGGCATTCAAACCTCCAAGAACCCCCTGGAGACTTGAATATTTTTCTTCCATCCGCTCACGAAGATTCTCGATCTCTTCCTGCTTGCGCTCGATCTCTTTCTGGTTCATCTGTCCCTGCGAGCCCAGGGCCTGCTGCTCTCCATAAATCGGACCGTTCGCCGGATTGGTCATCTCCATGGTCATGCCGTGAATTCCCGAAATCAGCCCCGGCTGGGTCGGAGTGCCGGCCAGCAGATCCACAACGCCCTGGTAATTGGACGAAAGGGCCTGGTCGAATTTCTGGCTGTCATAGGACAAATGACCATTTTTTTCAAAATTGAGCCCGACATCCGCCAGGGTTCTGAAGCGAGAGTTCTCCCCGCCGCTGGCACGAGTCAGGGCCGTTCCGATCCGGTTTCTGATCTCGGTGACGGTATACGAGCCGAGAAGAGGACCGCCCCGACCGCTCGCCTTGTCGAATCCGGAAAATTTTTCCATATATCCCACGAGACTGTTATAGCTCTTGACGAATTTCGCAAGGTTGGCGGTGATCTTTTTCCGGTCGTGGACGATGGAAAGCGGAATCGGAACCGTACCGGTCGGCCTTCGAAGATGAATGACCGTTCCGGGAACCGCATCCTTCACATCGTTCGAACTTGAAAGAACCGGAACCCCGTCCACTTTCAGATGGGCGAGAGACGCCTTCTGGACGGTGTGGAAGGAGAGTCCCAGACCTTCCGTTCCTGCCACCGAAAAATTCAGTCCATTCTTTGTGGAGGAAAGGGAAAGAGAATAGGGGGCATCGGGAGAGCCGGTACGCATGACCATGGCATGAATCCCGATCCGGGCGCTATTGATGGCATGGGCGAGGTCGTTCAGCGTAAAACCGCTGTCCTGATCGATCCGGACAGTCTTGTACTCTCCTCCCACCAGCTTGTCGCCGACAAGAAACGTGATGACTCCATGGGAAAACGCCCCATCCGGAGGAATGTTCAGCACCGAACTCTTGTTCGCGTCACGAAGTCCGCTTGAAACGGCGACGCCCGGACGGGCGAGAGATTCCACCACAATGTCGTGATGGCCGATCGCAGAATTGTTCCCTGCCGATACGGTGAATCCGGAATGGGCAGGAAGAACGGGCTTGAACGCATTGAAGTTCCCCTCGAGATGAAGGGAAGAAGAAGCATCCCGGAACGCTTCAAGATGTTTCTCGAGTCCCGCCCATATGGCCTTCTTCGATTCAAGTCGGGCCTGGGACTCCTCGAGTTCCACCAACGGGACGCTGGCCGCCTTGACGGAAGCCTCGACAAGCGCATCCGTGTCAAGATTCTGACTCAACGCTGCCATATTGGAGATCTTCATCCTGCCGGAAGCGTGACCGCCAGGCATTGGTCCCAGATTTCCCGGTATTCCGCTCACACCCTGAATCCTCCCGGAAGAATCTCTAGCCGACCTCGCCCTGGGAGGCCAGGTTCCTCAGGAAAAAAGATTCCTGGCCTCATTTGGGTTTTGGCGTTTTACTTAAGGGAGCAGCTTGATCGCAGCCTGTGGAATCAAGTTCGCCTGGGCCAAGACAGCCGCTCCGGACTGGGACAGGATCTGTCTCTTGGTAAAGGCTGCTGTCTCGGAAGCAAAGTTGACATCCTTGATTCCTGCCCGTGAAGCCTGAACGTTGGTCGTCGCGGTGGACAGGTTCCGGATCGTCCATTCCATCCGGTTCTGGATCGCACCGATCGAACCCTGAACATCGTTGATCCGGTCGAGTGCCACGTCCAGATGCTCAATGGCGCTTTTCGCGTTCTGCCGGTTCAGAATATTGGACGAATTGATCCCGAGCGTCGAGGAATCCATCTTGCCGATATGAACGCTCAACCGGTCGCTCAGGGTCGTAAAGATACCCACATGGAACTTGAACACAGGATGGGACCCGTCGAGAAGCTTCATCCCGTTGAAATCCGTGACCTGTGCGATACGTGAAACCTCAGAGTTCAGGTGCTGGTATTCCTGGTTCAGAACCTTGAGGTCCTTGTCGGAATAGGTGCTGTTTGCCGCCTGAATGGCCAACTGGCGCATTTTCAGCAGGATAGTGTTGTCCGTCAGCAACGCCCCGTTGGCGGTCTGGAGAAGATGGGCACCGTCATTGGCATTCCGGATCGCGGCATTGTAGCTCATGATCTGGCCGCCCATCCGCTGGGAGATTGCATAGCCTGCCGGATCGTCGGCCGGCGTGGTGACGCGGTAACCGGAAGAAAGCCGGTTGATGTGCTTCGCCAGAGACTCCTGAGTACGGTTCAGGTTGTACTGGGCATTCATTGACGCAATGTTATCATTGATGATCAGACCACTCATGACTCCCTCCTTGGGTTTCTCAATCGGTCCTATCCATGGACCTTAGCCGTGTTCCGAAAGTGCGCCTCCCGCTCTCCTTCCCCCAGCGCTGGTTTGTGGATCCCGGACTTCCGCCCTTCTTGCCGGCAACCGGGAATCCCCCGATGTCATTCTCCTTATCGGAATGACTCCGGAAAAACTTTAACGGCCCGCAGCCGCCCCGAACAGAGGATAACGGAGCCACCCCTCTTCATCGAACAGCACCACCTGCCGGCCTATGCGATCGGAATACCGGATCACCAGCGGCCCCTGAAGGTTTGCGGTCATCTTCCGGGGATCCGATCCGGGAACAGTCACAATCACCATGGGACTCATCTCCTGCTCCCGGAAGACCGGATCCGGGAGCAATGCCCGGACCTTGTCGCGATATCCCGGCAACAGGTCCTCCGGATCCATCACGACAAAGGCAAGCCCGGGATTGTCCACCGACTGGAGCCAGAAAAACACACTCGGCTCCGAGGTCTCAAGAAGATAGAACCGGGAAGCATCCGGAAACCCCAGCAACCCCTCCGGAAATGTCAGTATCCTGTCCGGATCCAACGGAATCCGGCCGAAACGGGTCGTTTCAAACTCTTTCACGGCGATCCCTCCCCTTCCGTCTCCGGACCGGAGGGATCTCCCGGTGTTTTCCGGACGACGGGGAAACTCTTCACCAGCAGTTCCATCTGATCCGGAGTCACGGTCATGGCCTTTCTGTTTTCCTCCATGATTTTCTCCCATACCTCGTCGCGGTGAATGGCCAGATCCGCCGGAGCCTCAACCCCCAGACGAACCTGGGAGCCTTTCACCTCCAGCACAACGATCCGGATGTGTTCACCTATCTTGATACCTTCACCAATCTTGCGCGTGAGAATGAGAATGGCAGACCTCCTTGCCCCGGGCCCTTAAGAAAAAAGGACGTTCTGTGTATTTCTGAGAATATCGCGGGATGCCTTGGTGGACAGTGCCAGAAGATTCTGGTTCAACGCAAGCTTCGACACAACCTTGGGAATGTCCACATCTTCATTCTGGCTCCGGAGGGTCTTCTGGCTGATGTCATATTTTTCCAGCCGATCAATCGTCGTCCGCATGGCCCGGTCCCTGGTTCCAAGAACCGCGGCCCGCTCGGATACATCCTGGATATTCTTGCCAAGCGCATCGATCGAACGGGTGATGACAGGCTGGTCGTTGTGCGCCAGCGCCTGGACAAACCTCATCAGGACCGGCAGCGGCGATTGACCGAACGGATCGGCGGCGCTATCGCCAAGGATACGGTCGCCGGCCTCCGTCACTCCCATCAGTCCCGCTTCTCTCAATCGCGGGGAAAAACCCTGCTGCACGTAAGCGGTCGTATGGTTCCCCTGATAGATCACCTCTCCCGGGCGAAGAACCGGATCGGTAAACCGGAACGGCGGCATCGTGACATTGGTTCCGGAAAACAGGTACTGCTCTCCGGCCTTTGTATTGGCAAGGGAGACGACCTGCTCGAGGGTCCTCATCATCTCCTGGGCTCCGATGCGGCGATCGCTTGCGGTCATCGTATCGTTCGCCATCCGGATGGCTGTCCCCTTGGCCCGGATCAGGAGCTTGCCGATCTGTCCCAGAATGCTTTCCATCAACTGGAGCCGGCTTGAGCCTTCCCTGGCGTTCTGGATGATCCGGTGCGTGACAGAAAGGTTGCGGTTGATCCGGAGTGCCTCCCCCATCCGTTCGGGAGCATCTCCCGGGGTCTCGAATCTCTTTCCCGAAGACACCTGCCGGTCGACCAGATAGAGGTTGTCTGTGGCCCTGTCATGGGAATCGACCACTTCCCGGTTGGTCATGAGGCCTGTCACACGGATCATCGGATCCCCCCTTCAGGGACTATGGCCAAAACATCGGTCGGCATCAGGACGACTGGTTCGGGAGACGGACCAGCGTTTCCAGGATCCGGTTCGTCATATGAATCAGATTGGCCGAAGCCTGGTAGGCTTTCTCATACTGGATGATTTTGGCCGATTCGTTGGCGATCGAAACACCGGAAACGGACAGTCTCTGGTTTTCCAGCCCCTTCTGGATCAGGGTCTGCGCCATATAGTGGTCCCGCGCGTTTCTCGACCAGGCTCCCACTTCCGAAACGCCTGTGGCAAAAAAATCGTGGAAACTGACCGGCTGGTCCTGTCCGACAAACCGGACATGATTCTGGAGCAGCCCGAACAGGAGGTGGGCGTTCCGGTTGTCCCCCTTGTTCTGTCCGGCCATGACCGGATTGAATGCCACGGCAAGATCTTCCGGATCCAGGTCGGACACCATCATCGAAAGAGCGGCTCCCTTGGCGTCGTCCCCCCCCGAAACCAGGAACGTTCCGGTGGCGCTTCCCCCGCTATTGACGACACGAATGCTGTATCCCGATACCAGGACCGTCTGGGCTCCCTCCGACAACCCCATCGTTTTCAACAGTTTTCCCGTATGCTCGTCCGTCACCGTGATTTTGTTGCCGGAAACGGCGACATTCAGAGGATCCACCGCCTGGTCGGGATCGACGGCATTTGCCGTGACTGTCACTCCGGACGGACTTCCTCCCTGAGACTTGACCGTTACGGTCGGCAAAAAGAAGTTCAGGTTGGTTTTTCCGTTCAGGCCGTATCCCTGGACATGCTGTGCATTGACATGATTGATCAGTCCATGGGCAAGGGCGTTCAAATGGTTCTGGAGAGCGGCGATCTTCCGATCCCGGACATCGAGATAGCCGCCGATCTTTCCTCCATGAATCCGGTCTGTGATGTCGATGGGAGGTCCGGAATGCCCGGGAGGAAAGACAAGAATCCGGTAACGGTCATGAGTCGAATCGAACACTTCCTTCAGGGATCCGGCGTCGATATCGGTGATCGCCGACTGTCCACCGAGGTGCAGCGTCACCGCACCATTCTTGTCGTGAAAGAAGTGGGCATTCGTCAGCTGGGAAACTTCCTCGACCAGACGCTGGCGCTGATCGATCAATGTATTCGGGGATTCTCCTCCCGCCTCCGACCGAAGGATCTGCCTGTTGAGTCCGGCAATCTTCTTGATGTCGGCATTGACCCGGACAACCGAGCTCGCAACCATCTCCCCGAGACGATTTTTCGTCTGGCTGTACAGGCCGGCCATCTGGTGGAAGTCTTCCGAAAGGTTCTTTCCATAGGCGATCAGGGTGGAACGGGCAGCCCGATCCAGGGGGTGGTTCGCCACGACTTCCCATCCGTTCAGAAATCGGCTGATGTCCTTGGAAAGCCCCTGGTTCTGGGCATGGGAGAAATACGTATCCAGTTCGGAAAGCGAGAGCCGGGAAGCCTCCCAGTACCCCATGCGCGTCTTCTGGCGGGTCAGCTGGGTTTCCAGAAAAGAATTGACGACACGGTGGACACCGGTCGCACGGACACCCGATCCGACCATACCGGGATTCCCGTGATTCGGGATGCTCTGGTCGAAGTGGACCTCTTCCACGCTGTACCCCGGCGTATTGACGTTCGAGACGTTCTGTCCGGAAGTGGAGAGCCCCGCTTCATTGGCTTCGATACCGGATTTCCCGATATTGAGGATTCCGAACACACCTGACATGGCTACCCCCGGGTGGATACCATTGCCGGCGCGGAAGAGGTCGTTCCCAGATTCCCTCTCGCCCCGTAGGTATCGAATGAACCCTCTTCCTGACGGAGGGCTCTCAGAAACAAGGAAACGGTCTGGACCGATTCCTGTGCAATCACCAGATTCACTGAAGCGATTTCGGAAAGATGCAGGAGTTCCGAGCGAAAAGAGCGAAGAAGTGCAAGCCTGGAAGGATCCGTTTCGAAGGATTCTTCCGGGAAAGCCGGAGAGGCCCCTGAGAACCCGGCCTCCAGAAGAATGCTCTGGAACAGATCGGACGCATTGATTTTACGGACAAGGACAGGTTCAAGCGCAACCGGATCCCCTTCCAGAAGAAGTGTCTGTTCTTCCAGAAGAATATCCTTCAGTCGCTGGGCGTGATCCAGAAGAGAGGGCAATACGGAAAAAAAAACCTCTTCCTGGCCGACATGGTCCCGATCGTCGTTCATGGCTCCCGTCACCTTCTCCGGACCGGACCCACTATCGGAATCCAGAACCGGTCATTGATCCTTTCGTCGGCTCCGAGCTTCAGCAACCGCCGCTTCCACCATCTTTTTCAGGATTTCCCTGGACGGAACATGATATTCGCCCCGATCGACCCGATTCTTGATCTCCATGACCTTCTGAGAGCGGACATCGGGCGTCTGGCGGATCAGTTCCCTCAATCTGGCGACCTGTTTTGCCGGGCCGGAGATTACCACCAGATCGGTTTCCCCTGCCGGGGCGGATCCGGACGGTCGGTGGGACTCTCCGGATGTTTCCGTTTTTCGGACCTTGTCTTTCTCTGGAACACTTTCGGGGCGGGCTCCACCGGAGCTTCCCCCCAGGGGTCCGATACCACTCCCATGATCCGTCATTCGTTTTTCCCTCCTTCTGGTCCGGGATTTCCTATTCTCATTTATCGGAAGATTCCGATAAAACTTTAGAACAGCTCTCCGGAGGGATCAACTCATCGATGGATCGGGCGAATCCGACCCGGACTAACCGGGAATCAGTTTGATCGCCGCCTGGGGAATCTGGTTCGCCTGTGCCAGAACTGCCGTTCCGGATTGCTGCAGAATGCGATCCCGCACAAAATGGGCCGTTTCCGAGGCAAAGTTCACATCCTTGATCTGGCTCTTCGACGCCTGGACATTGACCAGTGCCGTGTTCAGATTGCGGATGGTCCACGCCATCCGGTCCTGAAAGGCACCGAGCGTTCCCTGGATCGTATTGAGTTCATTCAATGCCCCGTCTATTGCGGAAATCGCCGAAACAGCCATACTCTCGTTCAGAATGCTTGTAGCACCCAGACTCATGACCAGAGTGCTGTCCTGATAGATGCCCAGAACATCCGTACTGATCGACGGAATATTCACGACCAGCCGGTTGGTGTCATCGGTACCGGCGTCGATCTGGAACACCATCCCGCTGCCCATACTGCCGTCCAGCACCTTTCGTCCATTGAAATTCGTCACGAGCGCGATACGGTTTATTTCGCTCATCAGATGCTGGTACTCGTTCTGGAGGACCGAAAGATCCTGGGGAGCATAAGTCGAGTTCGCAGCCTGGATTGCCAGCTGGCGCATTTTGACGAGGATGTCGTTGTCGGTCAGCAACGCGCCGCTCACCGTCTGGATCAGGCCGGCGCCGTCATTGGCATTCCTGATCGCCTGCTGGACAGACTTGATATAGGACGTCATCACCTGCCCGATGGCATAGCCTGCGGGATCGTCCGCCGGCGTGTTCACCCGGTACCCGCTGGACAGCCGGTTAATGGAACGGTTCATCCGGTTCTGGGTCTCGTTCAGGTTGTACTGAGCCCCCAGACTGGCCGTATTCGTATTGATCACCAATCCGCTCATTTTTCATTCCCTCCCATGCTCGGCTTTTGAAATCAGGCCTGAAATCCGATACTTCCCTGAGGATCCGGAAGACCCCCTTGCTGCTTCGAACCGGGAAGAACGGGAACTCCTGTTCCCGTCTCCCCCAATCCCGTCTGACGGGCCTGTTCCACGATGTCCCGTGCAAGACCCAGTCCTCCTGCCCGGGACATGTCGCGCGCCAGTTCTCTCTGGAACATTTCCTGGGCGACATCCATACCGGTGGATTGACGTTCCATTCCGTCCTTCGGAACAGACTTCCACATTTCCTTCACCAGAATTCCGATGACCATCTCTTCAAATTTCCTGGCCGCTTTCTCGAAACGGCGATCCTTCGGGTCCCCGGCTTTCTCTCCATGAACCGGCCCGGGAGAACCTGGTCCGAGCGACCGGATCACCCGACGATCCGGATTTCTGCCTGGAGCGCACCCGACTCCTTGAGCGCTTCCAGGATTGCGATCAGATCCGGCGTCCGGGTTCCCAGGAGATTCAGGGCACGAACGACAGAGCGCAGAGTCACCGCACGGGACACGAGTTTCAGCGGCTGTCCGGGAGGGGGAACCGAAGGAGCACCCACCTGAATGGTCAGGTCCTTCTGGGAAACGGCACACGGAGAAACGATCACGTCCCGTCCGATCACGATCGTCCCCGTCTGCTGATTGATCACGACCAGGGGAATCCTGTCCGGAGTGACCTGCAAGCTGAGGATCCGGGCCATCAGCCCGACCACATCGTTCTCTTGTGACTGGGGCACTGTGACATTCACCGTCCCGGCGTCCGATGCCCGCGCCAGATGGGCGGAAAAATCCGCATTGATCGCCCGGACAATCCGGGTCGCCGTCGTGAAACTGGAGCGGTCCAGATTGATCCAGAGGTGTTTCCGGCCGTTGAAGACAACGGGAACATTCCGGACCACCAGCCCCCCTCCGGAAACAAGACCCACCGTTCTCCTCCCTCCGATCGGTTCCTTCTTTCCTGCAGGGTATCCCTTCGGACTCGCCGTCAGCGTATTGACCGGACCCTGGGCCGTCGCATAGACCTGTCCATCCGGACCCTTCAATGCCGCCAGAAGAAGAGTTCCTCCCAAAAGTGACCGTGCATCCCCGATCGAAGCCACCTGAACCGTCATCCGGCTTCCCACGCGAAGGAAAGGGGCCAGTCTGGCGGTCATGAAAACGGCAGCGACATTGTGTCCCCGAATCTTCTGATCGAGGTCCTTGACATTGACACCCAGCCGTGAAAGAGCCGATTCGAGCGACCTCCGCGTAAAAGGGGTCATCTTCGTGTCGCCTGTCCCCGGAAGCCCGACCACCAGCCCGTAACCCACCAGCGGGTTGTCTGTCACGCCCTCGACATGAGCAATGTCTTCGATTCGCTCAGCCCCAGCCCGACCTGTCGAGGACAGGAACAGGGCAATAGCCAGAACAACGGCAAAGCATCCGTGTCTTTTCATTGGGCCCCTCCCTGAACAGGTGGAGGACCCGGGTTTCCGGTCTTCGAAACCGGCGAAGATCCGGCCAGGGCCGCCGCTTTCTTCAAGGGCTTGCGGGCATATGGCGGCAGGACGGGTCGAATCTTTCCGGCAAACTGTTCCCGCTTGCGAGGAGTCCTGTGATCGTAGCGGTAGCGGGCCATGGAGAGCTTCTCGACGGAAACAATGTTGTCGTGGCCAATATCCTCCCTGCGGATCCGGCCCTCCAGTATCCATCTCTTGATTTCTCCATGCTTCCGGAGGGTTTTCCGTGCAAACACCACCAGTTCGTCCGGAGGGGAGATACGGACGATCACTCCGCCGATCAGGGTCGATTTCCCCTGCGGAAATCCCGGAAGACCATTGTCGACCGGGATTTTGATCCACAAGGATTCTCCCCGGCTCTGTGCCGTCTGGTCCGAAGCCAGATCGACCAGCCCTCCCGGACGATACATGGAACCGTCGGAACGGGACAGAGAACCGTCGAAATAGGACTGGACAGGAACGGGGGGAAGCCTGCGCGGGGCCATATCGCTCACCACCGGATAATGGGGACGGGAAACGGGAGTACACCCCAGCACCGCCAGAAAGAGAAAGACCTGCCATACCGGAAAACGTCCTTCAATCCGTACCATGACCCATTCCCCCAACCCGGATCCGGACCCTGTCCGGCCCGATGACCCTGCCCTGGAATCGAACCCCCGAGATCGGATTGAAGACTGTGACCCGATCTCCGGAACGGCCGCTTTCCTGGGCTATACCGGCCAGAATGATCACAAAACCATTGCCGACCGCCTGAATCCGGACAGTATCGCCGGACTGGACGCCCCCATCATCGAGAGATTCCCTGACGGGCACCCCGCCCCCCGGAAACACCCGCTGCAGCTTCCTGTGCCCGGATCCCGGACGCACATCGAAATAAAACATCTCTTCCATGACACTTCCCCTCCGGACTGCCAAAGCCATATGGACGACATGCCGATCGCGTCCCTCTACAAGGATCTCCCCGGACACTCCATTCGGATCCGGAAGGCTGAAGGAACGGGGACGGTTTTGATAAACCAGCGTTCCGGGTCCAAGATTCAGGGCCTTTCGGACAAGCCGGTCGAGCGCCTTCGGGTCGACCCGAATCCCGGATCCCGGTCCAAGAACCAGCAAGGTTCCATTTTCCTCCGTCATGCCCAAGGGGACGCCCACCAGAAATATCGACAGGACTCCCGCCAGCATCAGCACGATCCGGGTGACAATCACCTTATGGCCCATCCCACCATCCCTCACAATGTTGCTGTATATCCCAGCATCCGATTGACAGTCCGGACCCCTGTCGCATCCATCTGGTAAGCTCTCTGTCCGATCACCATGTTCACCAGTTCCTCAGCCACGTTGACATTGGAGGCTTCGAGAAAACCGGACTGGAGACGGCCCGTTCCGTTCGTTCCGGGGTTGGACAGCTGGGGCTTCCCGGATGCGGATGTCTCCATAAAGAGATTGTTCCCGCGGCTTTCAAGACCGGATGGATTCACGAACTGGGACAGGATGATCTGACCGACCCGGGTCGGCTGGACCTGACCGGGAAGCATGACCGTCACCTCCCCGTCCGGAGAGACATTCACCGACTTGGCGTTGGACGGGATCGTGACGGGAGGATTGGTCACCAGACCATCCGCAGTAACAAGACGGCCCTTTCCATCGAGACTGAACGTCCCGTCCCGGCTATAAGCCGTTCGACCGTCAGGAAGGGACACTTGAAAAAAACCGTTTCCCTGAATGGCCAGATCCAGCGGATTGTTGGTTTGCCTGAAGGATCCCTGAAGAAAGATCTTCTGGACGCTCCCGGACCGCACGCCAAGACCAACCTGCATTCCGGTAGGGCTCTGGTTCCCGAGAAGGGACTCCGCCTCTCCGGGCGGAACCATCGTCTGATACATCAGATCCTGGAAGTTCGCCCGTTGCCGCTTGTATCCGGTCGTATTGACATTCGCCAGATTGTTGGTGATGACATCGAGATTGGTCTGCTGCGCTTCCATACCGGAAGCCGCGTTCCAGAGCGATCGGAACATGATCTTTCCTTTCTCCGGGGAGAGTCCTAGGCAATGACCGAGATATCGTTGACGGTTCTCCGGGTCAATTCATTCAGGGTCTTGAGAGCCTTCAGATGTGTTTCGAAGGATCTCATCGCCTCCACCATCCGCACCATTTCGAACGTCCCGTTCACATTGGATCCTTCATATCCCCCATCCAGAATTCTGGGAGACGGGACCGGTTTCAGCCGACCTTCGGGAACAAAGAGTCCATCTCCAAACTTGGACAGTCCTTTGAGTCCGTTTTCCGGAGTTACGAGCCCTATACGACCCACTTGACTGGCACCTTTGAAAATGACCCCGTCTTCCTGAACCCTGATCGCCCCTGGAGAAGCCTGGCGGATCCGGATTTTCTTCCCCTGGTCGTCCAGAACGGAATATCCTTCGTGGGTGACAAGCTGCCCTCCCTGATCCAGGGTGAATCGTCCGTTCCGGCTGAGAAAGATTCCGCGGGGGGTCTGGATCCGGAAAAAACCCTCCCCGTTGACCGCCATGTCCAAAGGGTTTCCCGTCGCCCGGAAGCTTCCCTGAGCGTATCTGACATGGATCTCGTCGACCCCGGAGTGGGGTACGTCTTGTCCGGCCATCCCCCATGGTTTCGGAAACTCTCCCCAGGGCGTCAGATTGTACCCGGGACGATCCGGCGGGGATTTATGCAACCATTCGTGGTGGGGAAGATAAGTCCTGAAGGTCACCCGATCCTTCTTGAAGCCGGGCGTATTGACATTCGCAAGATTGTTCGTCAGCACATCCACCAGTTGTTCCTGGGACTGTGCCCCTGACACCAATGCAAATTCAGCCTGACGCATTCCGATCCTCCCTGTTGAAATTTCCTCAACCCGGTTCAGCAATGCGTGTGCCACATTCGAAAAAATTTAAATTTTTATTAAATAAAAAGTAGTTAGAAAATAACGGAATCGATTTCAGGAGAGGACCCGGATCTTTTTTCCCATTTTTTCCCGGAAAAAAATTCCCCAACTGAACGGAACACCCTTGAATGTCATTAAATTGACGTCTCTATGGGCTCACTTGAAAGAGGGGAGCAGGGCTGATGCAAAGGAGTGCCGACGGATGACGGAGGAATCTCCGGATTCGACCCGAAAATGCGCCGAGGGGGAAAGGGATCTCCCACCCGGGTCACATTATCCGGACAGGAGAAGCGTCTGCAAATATCCTGGTTAAGGATGAGAAGTGC
>DAIEST010000270.1 GCA_027346125.1 Leptospirillum sp.
GCCCATCATGGAAACAAGATTGACCGAACTCCCGGTGACATCGAGGAAAAAGAGGCTTCCGGTCACACTGAGAGGAACGACTCCCAATACGATAAGGGGGGCCAGAAAAGACTTGTAGAAAACAAACAGCAGAAGAAAAAGGAAAAAGATGGCCAACAGGATACCGTCCTTCATCTGGGCGAACGATGTCTGGATATGATGGGTCATCCCCACGAACCGGATATGGACGCCGGGAGGCTGAAAACGGTTCTTGAGCATGGAAGAGATGAGCCTGGAAACGCGGATGGAGCGCCCGGGAGACGGAACGATCAGGACATCGATCGAACGGTCGAGACGGTCATGGGTAATTTCTTCTGGATTGTCCTCGTGATGGACCGATGCAATTTCTCCAAGAATAGTCATGTGATGTCCCCGGGTATGGGCTACCGGCAGGTTCAGCAGATCTTCCATTTTATGAAAGAACGACGGCGGGTAGAGAACGGACAGAAAATAATAAAAACCGGTCGACGGATCGATCCATGGAACAGGACGGATCTGGTTGTTGGAGTTGAGTGCGGTCAGGACATTCCGGCTGACCTCCGAAACATTGGTTCCGATGATTTCCGAGAGGACCCGGTCGATGTGAATGCTGAGCGTCGGATAATGGGACCGCTGAAAAACATTGGAAGACAGAACGCCGGGGATACCGCGAACCTCATGGGCCAGCCTTTTGGCAAACAGCAGGTTGTTCTGGATGTCGTCGCCATGGATCTCGACCGTAATGGGGGTCATACGGCCCCGGGAGATCAGATCCTGAACGATTCCCGACGGTTTGAAGATAAAGATCGTGTTGGGAAAGCGGGCATCGAGAACGGGCTCCAGGCGGCGAATGGCATCGGAGGTCGAATACGATCTCCGTTCCCTGGAAACGAGCGCCACATCCACGATCGCCGTATCCGTCCCGGAATTGGGGTTATAGATGGCAGACCAGCCTGCCTTGATGCCGATGTTGGTCACAATGGTAACAACGTCTCCCGGAGGAAGAGCGGAGCGGACAAGACGGTCGATCTCCCCGGACTCCTCCCGTGAACGGGAAAGCCGGTTTCCTCCCGCAAAGTGGATGAAGATTCTGAACTGGCCGGAGTCGATGTTGGGATAAAGACTGCTCGAGACGTTCCGGGCGAACCCCAGAAGGACGAGAAGAAAAACGCCCACGCCAACGAGAGTGACTGCAGGCCGCTCCATCAGCTTTCCCAGCCAGATCCGGTAACGGTCGAACAGCCGGTCAAGGAAAAAGGGAATCTCCGAGAAAAAGGGCCAGTCCGTCCTGGGAACCAGACGGTCGATCAGATAGACCAGCCAGGGGATCAGTGTCAGGGAGAGAAACAGGGAAACAAAGTTTGCCCCGATGACGGAGATCCCGAGAGGGGTAAAGAGATAATTGATCAGCCCCGGCAGGAAAAAGAGCGGAAAGAAGACGCTGATCATGGCCAGCGTGGCGATCACCGTCGGGGTCAGAATCGGAACGATGCCCCCGATCATCGAAGAAGGCGGCTCCGCTTTCGGGATCTCGTGCGTTTTGAGGCTTTCGATCACCAGGACCAGATGGTCGATCATCGGACCGACCGAGATTGCGAGACCTCCCAGAGTCATGATATTCAGGGTTTCTCCCTGGACATTCAGAAAAACCAGAATCGCCAGATAGGCCACAGGAATGACCAGGATCCCCAGAAGTCCCAGCCGGATATCCCCCAGCATCAGAAAAATGAACAATGAACTTGCCAGAATCCCGAGGATGGTCTCACGGGTCAGGGAAGACAAGGCCTTCCGGACATAGAGCGTCTGGTCGAACAGGACATTGGTCTTGATTTCCTTGGGAATCTTGTCGAGGTTCGGCAACGCTTTCCGAATGCTCTCGACGACGGAAAGAGCGCTATACCCGCTTTCCCTGTAGACCGGAAGAACGACGGAAGGCTTTCCGTCGACAAGAACCAGATTTTCCTGGGGGGCGGAACTGTCCTGGACGTCGGCGACATCCCGGACAAAGACGGGAACCCGATTGGAAAGCTTGAGCGGAATATCCCGGATTCCCTTCAGGTCAGGGACCTGACTGTTGAACTGGGTAAAGTAGTTCAGTGTTCCGATGCGGACATTGCCGGTCGGGATCAGGAGGTTTTGCCGGTAAATGGCATCGACGACATCAAGGGGAGTCAGTCTCCTGTTGATCAGGCGGTCGGGGTGAAGATACAGGGTGATCTGCCGGACTTTTCCACCGAAGATCGGGGGAGCGGCAACCCCGGGGAGGCTTCCGAGTTGCGGCCGGATGATGTTCGATGCAATGTCGTACAGACGCGCCTGCGAAAGCGAGTCGCTTGTCAGAAGAACGTGGCATATCGGGACATTGGAAAAACTGTAGGACAGGATCGTGGGAGGCATTGTTCCCGGGGGGAGGAGGGAAAGCTGGGAAAGGGACAGCTCGCTGATTTCCGAAACGGCCTGATTGATCGGAACCGTGCTATGGAAGATCACCTTGATCAGGCTGATCCCGTTGAGGGAACGGGAGTGGATGGATTCGACATCCCCTGCCATGGTGAACTGCCGCTCCATAAGACTTGTAATGTTTCTCTCGATTTCGGTGGCGTTCATTCCGGGATAGAAAGTGGCGACCATGACCACAGGAATGGGGATCGAAGGGAAAATATCCCTGGAGATGTGCCCCAGCGACAGGATTCCCCAGGTCAGGGTCGCCATCAGGAAGGCCAGAAGAGGATAGGGATTCAAAAGATTCCTCTTCACCATCCGGACAAGAAAAGAGTCCTCCGGCGGG
>DAIEST010000171.1 GCA_027346125.1 Leptospirillum sp.
GGACGGGATTGAGGACCACGCGCTTCCTGTCCTGGCGGACGGGGTGGTCTATGTTCCTTCCGGACCGGCTCGCGCGCTGATCGCCCTGGATGCCCGGACAGGAAAGCAAGAGTGGATGACGCTTCTTCCGGAGGCCCCCGAGACGGGTGGAGCGGCAGTCGGCCAGCTTCTGCTTCTTCCTCTTCCGTCCGGGAGCCTTCTTTCGATCGACCGGGAGTCCGGTGCCGTCGTCGCCCGGAAGAAGGTGGCCGAAGCCTTGGGTCCTCACCCTCCGGTTGTCGTCGGCGCGCGCCTTTTTCTTGCCGGCCGGGACGGGACGGTCAAGGCCATGCCGATCTACGACCTTGGTCGAGCGACTGGAGAACTGGCGGGGAAGGCCTGGCCGGGAGCGGTTTCCGCCAGGGTGGGAAAGACCCCTTCGCAAGAGGATCCGTCCCGGGTTCCTCCGTCATGAACATCGGGTCCGTACTGCCGACAGGCCGGAAACGGCCTCTTTCTTCCTGGAGATTTGCATGTCCCTGAACTATGTTCCGGATTTTTCGGATCCCTCTCTCCCCACGCTCGAGATCGGCCATCCGGCGATCATGAATGTCCGGGGAGAAGAAGTGGTCATCCCCGAAGGCCTGCTGGAAGGGGGGCTTCGGGATCTGGACGCCCTGGAAGGCGCCCTGTTGTCGGAGCCTCCATCCCGCCAGACGGGTCTTGGTCTGTTGAGGCGCATTTTTTCCATTGTGGATCGCGTGGGCGATCGTGTGGCATCCGGCATGTCATGCCGGTCGGGTTGCGCCGCCTGCTGTCGGGTGATGGTCGCGACAACCCGGGGAGAGTCGGAGCTTCTGCGGGACAGGATTCAGAAAACGCCGCCTCCGCAAAGAAGCGGATGGAACGAGGCAATCCGGGAGAGAAACGGGCTTCTCGAGGAGATTTCCCGGAGGAGCGATCCCCCGTCCGACCTGACCCGGCTGGAAGGATTGATCGATACGTGCGAGTCGTACGAGCGGGAAAACCGGCCCTGTCCGTTTCTGGGTCCTGACCGGATGTGCCAGGTTTATGAGGACCGTCCGCTCCTTTGCCGGATCTGCTGGGTCCTGACCGACCCGAAGGACTGCGAGCCCGGAGAGGGCCCTCCCGTCAAATTCAGGACGGCCGTTTTCCAGCGGGCGCACGAACTCGTCGGGAAGATTTCACGGCATCATTTTCAGGACGGTCGGGTCAGTCCGATCCCCTACTGGTTCCGGGACGGAAACGGAATCGGATGACGGGTGCCATCAGGTTCGTGAAAAGCCGGTACGGGATCTTTCTCGGGTCTTTGCTGCTTTTTCTTGCCCTGTGCTTTGCGGTGAACGCCGGAGTTTTCCAAAACTTCGACCATGGAGTGGCACTGGAACTCAAACGGGTGACCCCGGTTGCCCTCGCATGGTTCTTCGGGTTCGTGTGCCGGACGGGCAATGCGGAGTTCACTGTCCCGCTCGGAATCGTTCTGGCCGTCTGGGGAATCCGGTCCGGCCGATGTACCCGTGAGGCTGGCCTGTTCTGGATCTTCTGGTTCGTTTCGGGGATGGTTCTCGAGCATGTCCTGAAGATAAGCCTCCTGCAGCCCCATCCCGGCCACGATGTGGCGAACGACCCGCTGGATCGCTATCTGAAACCTCTCGTCTATGTGCAAACTCCGGGTTCGTTTCCCAGCGGTCACACCTTCCGGGCCTTCTGGCTGGTGATCGGAAGCCGGCTGGCTTTTCATGGCTGGACCCGGGCGGTCCTTGTATGGGCCACGATCGTCATGCTGGGAGTGATCGTCATCGGCTGGCACTGGACGACGGACACGTGGGGTGCCCTTGCCTGGGTGGCGGTCGGAGCGGGGCTGCTCAGGATCCTGTAA
>DAIEST010000282.1 GCA_027346125.1 Leptospirillum sp.
GAGATTCCTTCCCTCCGGATCCCGGGTCGAGAGATCGAGCTTCACCTGGAGAGGATCGGGATAGCGGAGGGAATCCCCCTCCCCCTTCTTCTTGAACCGGGGGAATCTCCTGGGGTTCGTCCGGTCCAGAGCCTCCCAAAGGGCCCGGTCGAGGTTCTTCAATGCCTGCTGCTGGGGCTGGGCCGGGCCGTTGGCCAGAAACCCGTATTCCTCGCTGGCTCGCCACAGGGTCAGAAGACGACACAGCTCGCCATAGGAGAGGAGCGGGATCCCGGCTTCCAGCCGTGCAGTCTGGAGGTCGAGGGCCTTGTTCCAGACGAACCGGACGCACCCCGCATGGCGGGACAGGAGAATCTCCTGTTCGGGAGTCGGAACGAGACGGAATTTGAAGGCCAGGCGTGTTTTCATGGCTTCCATCCTACTACAATGCGAGACACGCCTTATATCTCCGACCTGAAGGACGGAGCTTACGACGCTTTTTCGGTAAATACAAAGGGGAGATAGCGCCGGCCACCCCGCCCCTTTGAGGTCACAATTTGTGATCTCAAAGAATTCCATTCATCCTCTACGACTTTAAAGACGAAGTCGGATGGAAACCTGGCAGGATTACGCCGGATCGCCTGGAGGAGAACCCGGGTTTCGACTCCGTACAATTCGGCCAGCCGGAATCCAGCATGACCTTTTGGCTACGGATGAGAAAAATTCGGGAAAGGATGGATTCGATCGGAATGGGGGGAAGGGGTCCCGGCATAAGCTCCTCAAAAACTGGACGGTGGAAATCGATCAAGGAGGCCGATTTTAGATCTCGATGAAAAACAGAAGTCGGCTACAAAGCGTGAATTTCCAGAAGACGATACTTGCAGGCTTCTCTTCCGGTTCAGGTTCAGGCATACAGAAGGTGGCTGCCCTCGGGGATCGGCCCTTTGTTCCGGAGGCTTTTCCGACAACGCCCCTTCCGGAGCCGGAAATCAGGTGGACTGGCCAAGGGAATAAGCGTCCCAGGTCGGATCGGGCAAGCCCGAGCTTCCTTCCATATAACGGTTGCCGGTCTCGTCAGCGGGAGACGCCGGCCGGGAGAACCCGGGATGGACCGTCACCGTCCCCCACCTGTTGCAGGATGGACACCGACCGGACCAGCCAGCCAGCCGGATCTGGCAGTGGCGGCATGCGTATCTCCCGATCCGGGACTCGCCATGCGCTCCTTTCCGGAACGATTCAAGCGCATTGGCACGATCCTGCTTTCTCAGGTAAAGATCCCCGAGAAGACCGTAAAATTCCCCTTCCCAGTTCTCGGTCCCTTCCAGGGATTCCATCAGTTCCAGCGCAGAGTCGACCAGCATCAGGCGATCGAAGAGCCGGGCCCGCGCATACAGCAGCGCCGAGTTGTTCGGATCTCCCGCGACGGCTTTCTCGAACAGGGAGAGAATCCGGTCCGGACTTCCCGTTTCCAGGGCCATTTCCTCAAGACGATCGAGAAAGACAAGATCTTTATCCCGGCGAAACCCCTCTTCCAGGGTCGCAAAGGCTTCGGTCACCCGCCCCTCGCGGGACTGGGCTTCCGCAAGACCGATCCTGGCCGGAGAAAAGGAGGGATCGATCTTCAGCGCGCTCCTGAAGGAACGCCGGGAGGCATCCGTGTCTTCCCGGGAAAGCTGGGCCTTCCCGGTCTCGTACTTGATCCCCACCAGAATGGCGACCTCCCGGTCGCGGCGTTCTCCCTTCTGGAAAGAGCGGGAGAGGACAGACTGCACTTCGAGCGCCTCGTCCCATTTTTCCCTGGCGATCAGACGATCGCGGAACATCCCCAGAACATTGACGTTCCGTCCTTCCTTTTTCCGGAAATACTCTCCATAGAGGGCAAGCTCGTCCTCGCCCCGTCCCGCCTTGCTGTAATCCTCCGCCAGCGCCGCCAGAAGCCTGACATCTTCCTCGTCGAACACGCGGGCCCGCCTGTGAAGGCGGATCGCTCCGCTCAGGTCGCCCATGGATCGCTTGATGTTGCCGAGAAGGAGCAGGGCCTCGGTGTGGTTCGGATAGATGGAGACGAGCCGTTCGAGCAAGGAAAGCGCCTGAGGTGTATGGGACCTGTTCAGTTCCTCCCGGACTTTCTTCCAGAGCGCGGCGGCTTTTTCCTCCCGCTTCTCGTCCTGGACTTCCCTCAGGTTCCGGACCCAGCGCAAAAGGTCTCCCATGCCGTGAACCATCATGACAAAGCCCGCTCCCAGCCCCAGCGCCAGGACAAAGAGCGTCACTTCCGGCAGGGTCAGGGGGTGACCGGGAAGAAACTGGAAGGTGACAGTCTGGGGGTTCCACTCGAAGAGCTTGACGATGAAGACCAGGGAAAGGAGGAGGACGAGAAGGAGGAAACGGGTCATTCAGGACCCCGGGGATCTGAGCGGAGAGGGAAGACGGAGCCCTCCCTCATGCTCTGCGGAGGGCGGCAGCGGACGGCGTTCCGGAGGGACGCTCTCGAAGGTTCCGTCTTCCCGGAGGATGAACAGCGGCGCTTTCGGAAAGAGGTCCTCCAGACGATAGAGAGCCCTGCCCCCGCCCTGAAACAGATGGATGACCACCGAATCGAAATCCACCAGCGTCCAGTGAAGGCCTTTTTCGGACCGGAACGGCTCGCCCGGCCGGGAAAACTGTCCGTCAAGCTGCTCGAGGACCGCATCGCGATGACGCTCCTGCTCGATATCGCCAAAGATCAGAAAGTCGGCATAGGCGCAAGTCATACCCGGCGCCATGAGCCATACGGAACGCACCTTCTTCTCCTGAAGGAAGCGGGCCATCCGTTCGGCCCGGTCACGGGTCTGCTCATCCGTTTCATGGACCCTGGCATCCTTTGGTTCCAGTCTCGTCTCCCGGGTTTCCCCTTCGGGGATCCCCCCCTCAGATGATGGTGCTGGCTTACGGCCGATTTCGGAAGGATACTCCATACAACCCCTTTTCAACGATATAGGATTTGACCATTGCTGGCAAGATATTCCCGGGAGGATTGCCTCCCCGGGACCAATCGCCCAGCGATTCCCTGACAGTTGTGGAAGAAATGTCGGGCGTCCCGGCATGGACAAATGCCAGGACCCGTTCTTCCCCGTTTGCTTTCGTTCGAAAGAGGGACAGCGCCAGTCTTTCGTTTTCCCAGTCCGGACTTTCCCAAAAGGACGGAAGATCCGGGAGTCCGAACGGCACAAGCTGCCGACAGGCCGTCCGGACAGCCCCGACCGTCCAGCCGGGACGCGCGACGATCAGAAGGTGGACCCGGTCCAGAAGGGTCTCCACCCCGAACCATGAAGAAAATCCTTCGAATGCGTCCGCACCCAGGATCAGCCAGGGCTTCTCGTCCGGAAACAGGGCTTCGACCGTCCGCAATGTATAGGAGACTCCGCCCGACCGGCACTCGAAATCGGACACTTCCCAGCCGTCCTGATCCCGGATGACACGTTCCAGCATCCTCTGGCGGTGAAGGCACCCGGGGTCTCCCGCCAGAGAACGATGGGGGGGGCGGCCTGTCGGAACGAACACGATCCTTTTGAGGGAGAGGCGTTGCGTCAGAAAGCGGGCGAGCGCGAGATGTCCCTCATGAACGGGATTGAACGCCCCGCCGAACAGGGCCGTCCTCGGCAGGCTCATCCTGCCGTTCCTCAGGGCATCCGGTCATGCGTGGCGAAGATGGCCATTTCCACGCACGAGATACTTTGTCGTCGTCAGTTCCGTCAATCCCATGGTCCCCCTGGCATGGATCCGGGTCGTGCTGATCCCCACTTCCGCACCGAGCCCGAACGCGAATCCGTCGTGAAGCCGGGTCGACGCATTGACCATGACGCAGGAAGAGTCCACTTCGTTCTGGAACCGGTCGGCCTCCGGAAGATCCCGCGTGAGAATCGCGTCCGTGTGCCCCGAACCGTATTCCGCGATATGGGAGATCGCTTCGTCCAGCGACTCCACCACCCGGATATTGAGCGCCAGGGACAGAAACTCCGTACGATAGGTTTCGGGAGAGGCCGTCCGGATCCGCTCGTCCACCTTTCTGGTCACGGGGCATCCATAGATGAGCACTTCCTTTTCCCTGAGCGTCCGCACAAGATCCGGAAGAAGAGAGGGAACATGAGAGGCATGCACCAGAAGGGTTTCCATGGCATTGCATGTCGAAGGGCGGCTGGTCTTCGCGTTCAGGACCACCCGCAGCGTCATCTCCGGATCGGCGGACTCCCCGACGTAGATATGGCAGATTCCCTGATCGTGTCTCAGCACCGGAACCCTGGCGTGTTCGGTCACCGTTTCCATCAGCCTGGCTCCGCCACGGGGAATGACCACGTCCAGCCGCGTATTTCCGAGAAGGTCGACCACGGCCGAGCGATCCGTCCAGGGCAGGAAGCACGCCCCCGACGGGGGAACTCCGTTCTCCAGAAGGGCTGCATGAATGACCTCCACCAAAGCCAGATTGGAGGAAACCGCTTCGGAGCCGCCCTTCAGCACCACGGCACACCCCGCCTTCAGACACAGGGAAAAGACCTCGACCGTCACATTGGGGCGGGATTCATAGATCACCCCCACCAGTCCGAGCGGCACCCTGACTTTTTCGATCAGGAGACCGTCGGGATTGACCCACCGGTCCACGGCGCGACCCACCGGATCCGGAAGACCCGCGACATCCGTCACCCCCAGGATCATCTGTTCGTAGCGCCCGTCCGTCAGCAACAGGCGGTCGCACAGGGCCGGCTCCAGCCCCCGGGAAAGAGCCAGGTCGTAATCCTTCCGGTTGTGCGACTGGATCTCGGCCTTTTTCAGACGCAGCAGTTCCGCGAGACGGAACAGGACATCGTTTTTCTTTCCGGTCGGCAGAATCTGGAAGCGGGAA
The DNA here is from genome assembly GCA_027346125.1 of Leptospirillum sp. Taxonomy (GTDB): domain Bacteria; phylum Nitrospirota; class Leptospirillia; order Leptospirillales; family Leptospirillaceae; genus JAJYGC01. Next base: position 4,859 of record DAIEST010000282.1, read on the forward strand.
AGGGCTTTCCTGGCCTCGAGAACGGCCTTGTCCAAGAACTCCCGACGGTAGGGCTCATGTTCCGTCATGATCTTCCTCTATCCTCCCACAGAGCCATTTCATTCCGGTGCACCACGATCGGCCAGGATTCCGGGGCCTCATTGCGCTTGCGTCTCTCCAGCCAGACCGCAAGGTCCGTGGAGGAAAGACGGACACGCCCCCTCGCTTTTTCCCGACCCTCGGAATCCACGAGGCGGACGACGTCCCCGGACAGGAACGCCCCCTCCATCCCCAGAACGCCCCCCGCCAACAGGCTCGACTTCCTTCCTGCCAGGACGGCGGAGGCACCGTCGTCCACCCTGATCACGCCGCGGGGCTCGGCAAAGAACCCGATCCAGACCCGCTTGCTGGGCCAGGGAGAAACGGCAGAATCGAAGAGGGTTCCGTCTCCCTTTCCGAAGAAGCGGTCCAGCATCCCGGCACGGCGACCGAACACAATCCCCACCGGGAGACCCCACTGGTTGGACAGCTCGGCAGTCAGCACCTTCGACGCCATCCCTCCCGTACCGAATCCGGACCGGGAGACTCCCGCAAGCCGCCTGATCTCCGGCGTGACCGATCCGACATGGGGAATTCTGGATGCGCCGGGATCCACGCCGGGATCCGCCGTGAAAAGACCGTCGACATCGGAAAGGATCAGGAGAAAATCCGCGCGGACCGTACCCGAAACAAGCGCCGAAAGCCGATCGTTGTCCCCGAACCGGATTTCTTCGGTGGCGACAGAATCGTTCTCGTTGACGATCGGAACAACATCCAAAGACAACAGGGTTTCAAGCGTCCGTTCAAGATTGATGAACCGTTTCCTGTCGACGACATCGTTCGGGGTGAGCAGCACCTGGGACACCATGATCCCGCGCCGGGCAAACGCCTTCTCGTATCCCCACATGAGCCGGCTCTGCCCGATGGACGCCGCCGCCTGTTTCATCTCGAGGGAGAGGGGCCTTTTCCCGACGCCCAGCTTCATCCGGCCGGCCGCGATGGCGCCGCTGCTGACAATGACGACGCGGATCCCCCGTTCGCGAAGGGCGGCGACCTGCCTTGCAATGGCACCTTGCAGCCGGAGGTCCACCCCCGTTTCGGGGGAGGACAGGACCGTGCTCCCGACCTTCAGGACAAGCGTCCGTATTCCCTGAAGCAGTCTCTTCCGGCGATCGAGCCAAGGAAAGCCCGCGGTCATTCCTCCCCCGTACGCTCCAGAGTCGGGGTCGGTCCAGCCGGTTCCCCGGCTCCCCCGTTTTCCGTGTCCGGGGCGTCGGCCGGAAATTCCGGAAGCGTCCTGCCCAACAGGGACAGGAGATCCGGCAACCCTTCCCCCGTATGGGAAGAAATCACCAGTTCCGGACGACCCTGCTTCCTCAAAAACGAAAGGAACCGCTCGAGGCGCTCCGGATCGGCCGCGTCCTTTTTCGTTCCGACAATAAACTCCGGTTTCCGGGCAAGCTCGGGATTGAAGGAAAGAACCTCGTTCCTGACAATGGCATACGCATCCTCAGGCTCCCGGGCTGTTTCGGCGGTCAGTTCCACGAAATGGAGAAGGACCTCCGTCCGTTCCACATGCTTCAGGAACCGGATACCCAATCCCTTGCCCGCGTGCGCCCCTTCGATCAGACCCGGCAGGTCGGCAATGACGATTTCTTTTTCGTCGGGGGGCGTCCCCAGGACCAGCACGCCAAGATGGGGATGCAACGTGGTGAACGGATAGGAAGCGATACGGGGATGGGCACGCGTGACACGGGACAGGAATGTGGATTTTCCGGCGTTGGGGAATCCGAGCAGCCCGACGCGGGCCATCACCTTGAGTTCGAGACGAAGCTGGAAGGACTGGGACGAACCTCCCGGCTCCGCAAAGTCGGGGGTCTGCCTCGTAGGGGTGGCAAAATGGACATTGCCCCTCCCCCCGCGTCCGCCCTTCGCAACAAAAACGCGACGCCCGGGAACCGTCAGGTCGTGGAGGAGAGCCCCGTCGCTTTCGTTGAAGATCTGCGTACCGAGAGGAACCTCGAGAACCAGGGAACGACCGTTGGCTCCATGCTGTTTTTTCCCGCGGCCCGCTTGGCCGGGCTGCGCCTTGAGGGTGGAACGGTGCTTGAAATCCAGAAGAGTGGATTTGCGCGGGGTCCCGACGAAGATGACGCTTCCGCCGTCGCCGCCGTCGCCGCCGTCCGGCCCCCCTCTCGGAACGAATTTTTCCCGCCGGAAGGAGACGCAACCGTTACCCCCTTTTCCGGATTCCACAAAAACCCGGGCTTCATCGACAAACTGGGGCACGGCCGTCCTGTCCGATCGGAGAGAAAATCAATTGACTGGCGAAGAAACCACTTGACCCGGAACGATATGGATTTTCTTTCGGTCACGACCCCAACGGGCAAAATGCACAACACCCGTTTCCTTGGCGAAAAGAGTGAAATCGCGCCCCATCCCGACGTTGTCGCCCGGATAGAACTGCGTTCCACGCTGCCGGACAAGGATATTGCCGGCCAGCACAAACTGGCCATCGTGCCGTTTCACGCCAAGGCGCTTGGACTCACTGTCTCGACCATTCCGGGTGGAACCCACCCCTTTTTTATGGGCCATGGAACACTCCTTAATTTCTGTATTGAACCAACAGGGATCCGATCAGGCGCCGCGAACAATCTCCAGAATCTGGATTCGGGACACCGCCTGCCTGTGACCCTGTTTCCGACGGTAATTCTTTCTTTTCTTCTTCTTGAAGACAATGATCTTCGCATCCCGTTCCTGCCGGATAATCCGCGCTTTCACGGTGACCGGGAGAGAGGTTCCGCCTTCCGCAAACGATACTCCGGCCTCGTCAGAAACCATCAGGACATCGTTCAAGGCCACTTCCCCTTCCGCAGCCAGTCTTTCCACCACCAACACCTGTCCGGGAGTCACGCGATACATCTTACCGCCAGTCCGGACAACGGCAAACTGTGCCATTCCACTTCCACCTTTCCTGAGAAACACGTCTAGCGGCTCCAAAAATCAGCCGATAACAACAAAAGGGGAGTCTACCAAAATACTTGCCCAAAAAGCAAAACACCCTGTTCGTACGTTCCTGCCGGAACAATCCGGATCCCGGCA
>DAIEST010000031.1 GCA_027346125.1 Leptospirillum sp.
ATCGCCGTTTTCCAGAGATCCGACATCAACATCATTCAGCATAAGACGGAGCATATGGGCAAGAGCCGCCGCTGTAACCGATTTGTCCGAAGGAAGTCCCGGACGTGGACGGATCGTCAGAGTCCGTTGCGTTTCCTGTTCTGGCGATTCTATATCCACCAGTCCGGGGATTGTCTTCAACTTCTCCGAAAGTTGTCTCCCGAACAAATCCAGCCTATGCCGGGAGGGCCCCATCAAAATAATCTGAAGTGGAATTTCCCGACCGTTCCCTCCCAGAAGTGACAGATGATCGACTGATGCCGAGTCCAGAGAATTCCCGACAAAGAGATTTCTTGCCATTGCCATGGACTGCTCCTGGGAGATGGACCTCTCTTTCCGGGACTTCATGGAAACATACAGGTACCCTTGATTGATCGGCATCTGGGGAGTCCCGCCAATCTGGTAGAAGACGGACCGGATCTCCGGCATCTGACTGATTTTGTCAGAAATGGCAAGGAATCTCTTGTCCGAAAAAGACAGGGAAGATGATGAACCTGCAGTCATCCGGACCAGATAAGCCCCCTGGTCCGTTCTCGGGACCAGGTCAAGCCCGATCCTGGGAAAAAGCAACCCCACCAGACCTAATGCTCCGACCGTCAACCCAATCACCGATCCCGGATGAAGAAGGGACCAAAGGAGGAGGCTGCTGTATTTCCGGCGAACCCAGCCCAATAGCCGGTCCAGAACGGCAGCCCTTTGTTCCCCGCTCATTCTCCTGTCCCGCATGAACCGGGCGGCCATGACCGGCGTCAATGTCAACGACATGAACATTGACATCGCAACGGCGAAAGAGACAGTCAGGCCAAACTCATAAAAAAACTTTCCAAAAACTCCCTTCATGAATGCAACAGGGGCAAAAACGGCAATGATCGAGAACGTTGTCGCGAGGACAGCAAGACCGATTTCTCCAACACCTTCCCGGGCGGCCTGATTGGGCGGAGATCCCATCTGGCGATGACGGGCAATATTTTCAAGAACCACGATGGCATCATCCACAAGAATCCCGACCACAAGGGACAGACCCAGCATGGTGAGGGTATTCAGAGTGAAATGGAAGGCTTTCATCGCTGCAAAGGTTGAAATAATGGACGCGGGAATTGCCAAGGATGCGATCAGGGTAGCAGAAAGCGATCCTAAAAAAAGAAAGATGACAACGACGGTCAGGGATCCACCCAGAAGAAGGGTTTCCAATAATTCCCTGTTGTTCTGGCGGACAAAGCGGGAGCGGTCCATCCGGACGACCGGTCTCTGCTTCCATCCGGGAGGCCAGGCGACTTTTGAAAGCAAAGAACGGACTCCACGGGAAACTGCAGTCCCGTCCGCATCCGATCTTTTATAAATCTTGAGGCCAAGCGCTCTTTTTCCATCCAGTCGAAGAACCGAAGAAACAGACTCTTCCCCTTCCTGAACCGTTGCAAGCCTTGACAGGAGAATCCTTTTCCCGTTCGGAAGGGTAATCGGAAGCGCTCCGAGAGAAGAACGGGTCATTGGTGTCCCGGAGGTTTCGACAAGAAGCTCCTTGTTGCCCTGAGTGATCGAAGCGGTCGGGGACACCAACGACGATTGCCTGATTTCCCTGATCAATGCGTCCATCGACAGAGAGTTGCGCGCAAGGGCTCCGGGACTGACCCAAAGGTGGATTACCCGATCCGGAGGCCAGATGGGTTCAACTTCCGAAACACCCGGAAGGGCTCTGATCGGCCCCAGGAGATTCAGACGGATCCATGACAGATCGAGAACCCCGGACCGGGTTCCTTCGACAGGAAAAAGTATCCAGAGAAGAGGCAGGTCCGTCGGTCGCACACGGGAGATAAGCGGAGAGGGCACGCCTGCCGGAAGGATCTGTCTTATTTGCTGGATCTTCTGCTGCACCAGGGCAAACATCTTTCCGGAGTCGGTGTTATCCGGAAAAATCAGGGTGACAGTGGATGCTCCCGGAACAGTCACCGAATGGATATGCTGAACACCCGGCAAGGTAGACAAGGCATTTTCCACCGGCAATGTGAGTCGTCTTTCGATCATCCGGGCACCTGTCCCCGGATCCTGGAATGTGACGGAAATGATCGGGAACGAAACCTTGGGAAAAAGATTCTGGCCAAGCCTGGAATACGAGATTCCACCCGAAATCACGAGTGCCAGAACGATCATGGTCATGAAGACGGGTCTTTTCAGCGAGAAATTCGATAAGAACATGATAAAAAGTTGCTCCTGTGGTGTCGGCCAGTTCCATCCATCAAGCAGGATTAAAGACGGATCTTTCGAAAATAGGCAGTTCGGGCGCATAATGATAACAAAGGGATCGTCCAGAACAAATCCCGATTCGTGGCTGCGGAGGTTTTATGAGAACAAAAAGAACATTGATATCCGGACTGTCCATTATCGGACTTCTGCTGATGACAGCGTCCTGCAACTGGTTTCTGAGCTTCCCCAAACAGGGTACGAGAGCGCCTATCAGCCACAACCCCGTCCTCAAGATCGGGGAGCGCTACACGGATTTGTGCACGATGAACGTGCCGGACCATCTGCATCGTGAAAGCGTCAGCCATGCCGTCTTCCATCATCGCCCCTTCCTGATCTTCTTCGGCGCTCCGGTTCATTGTACGCCATGCGTGCACGAGGACAGGCTGATCAAGGGATTGATGGATCTTTACCATTCCAGGATGGCGTTCATCCACATCGATGACTATGAGGATTCGGAACAGCTTACCGTCCACGAATGGAGAGTGCACGGAGAGCCATGGGTCGCACTGATCAACCGCGAAGGAACCATTGCCAACGTCATCCCCGGAGATGCCAGTTACGATTCCCTCAACAACATGATCCAGAAGCTGGTCCGGTGATTCGGAAAACTATCCGGAGTCTCCGGGGGAAGACGGGCCCAGCCGGTTTCGAACCCACATAAGCGCTTCCCCACGGGATCGAAGCTTTCCGGAACGTTGCAGGTTCCTGACCTCTGAAAGAAGTTCGCTCAGGAAGGCGGAAGGAGAAACGCCTTCCCGGAGAAGATCATCCCCGGTCAGAAGAGTGGGAGATTCTTCGGAAGCCCTGAAAAATTTTTTCCAGAATCCAATCCGCTCCACCGGAGACCGGATTGCGAGGAGATAGGCGGACTCCAGGGGAATTCTTCCCGCTTCCCGCCACCAGCCGCCTTCCTCCTCCGTGCAACGTTCTTCGAACAAATGGAATACTCCCCTGTCGTTCTTCTGGAAAAGGGTTTCACGGATACGTTCCTTCACCCTGTCCGGAACCCCGAACAGGGAAGTGGCTCTCTGGAACTCTTTTCTGGAAATCCCATAAAGAAATGCCAAAAGGAAAAGGAGTTCCGGATTGTATTTTCCATTTCGCAGAAAAGGGGCGACATCTTGCCGGAGATGAAGCCACCGGATCAGCCTCAGTCGCCTTGGCCCCGTACTTCTGAGTGATGGCAGCATTGTTCCCCATGGCACCCGGGCAAGCCATTCAAACACGATTGGAAGAGGGTCCGGTTCCGCGACCATGTTCCGGACCTCATCCCAGAGACGGCTTCGGGAAACCGAAGATAAAAAACAGGAATCTCTCGCCCTGACGAGAGCATCTTCCGTTCCCCCGGAAAGAACCAGCCCCATACGCTGCTGAAAACGGAACAACCGGAAGATTCGTGTCGGGTCCTCGTAAAAGGAATCGGGGTGGAGGATTCTGAGTCTCTTCCGGGCAAGATCTTCAAGTCCCCCCAGAGGATCCAGCAGAAGAGCCTGTTCCGGAACCGGAAACGTGACAGCGATTGCCATCGCATTGATGGAGAAATCGCGTCGTTCGAGATCTTCCTCGATCAATGCCGGGGAAACGACCGGAAGATCCCCGGGAGAAGGATAATATTCCCTTCGGCAGGACGCCAGATCAAAGCGGATCGAAACCCCTTCATGCTCAACGACGAGCCGGGACGTCCCAAGAGCAGACTCGGAAAGAACCGGGACATGAAACCTGGCCGCAATCCGCCGCCCCCACTCGATCGCGTTTCCGGAAACGGACCAGTCCATCTCAAGATTGCAGGGTTGTCCGAAAAACAAGAGATCCCTGACCCATCCGCCAACAATGTACACGCTGCCCTCTTCTGGCTCCGGAAGGCGGAGCAGGAGACGATGCCAGAACGGAAATCGCTTGAACTCAATCTGTAAACTCATCTCTTGACAGCCTGTCTCCCGGAATTGAATTCAAGTTCCCAGAACGAGGAGGGTTAAGATATAATGGAGCATCATTTACAAGGGAGACGCCCATCATGTCCAATGCCACAAGTTCCGGCTCCGAAGTTTCCCGTCAGGCAGACCACTCCGATGACGAAGGACTGAACCAGTTCCTTGGTCCACTCCAGGAACTTTTTGCCCGACGGGCATGGAGCGATTGTCTGGCGCTTCTTGACGAAGCCGAATCCCTTTTTCCGTTCTCAGGAAAAATTTCCGTCGAGCGCGGACGTGTCCACGAGGAAATGGGAGATTGGGAGAAAGCTGAAACCTGCTACTGGCAATCGGTCCAGACTCCATTCCGCCCCGTACCCGAATCCTTTCTTGCACTCGCACAGATCAAGTATCTCACAGGCGACCGGAACAAGATCCTCTGGTTCCTCGAGGAAGGGCTTGCCCACTTTCCGGGTGACAACGGTCTCCTGAGGGAGTCCGGCATCCAGAATGGTCTTCAGGGACGGTGGTGGATCGCTCTTCCAAGACTTCGGCAAGCGGCCGAGACGCGCCCTGAAAACCCGCAGAACCTCCTGGCATATGGAGCACTGATCGAGCGTCTTGGAATTCCGGAACTGATTCCCGGACTTATTCCGACCTACCAGGCCCTGGCAAATCAGGACCCGTCGAACCTTGAATTCCAGATCCTGTACGGCAGAGCACTGGAAAAGAACAACCAGCCCCGAAAGGCGCTCAAGCATGTACGGGCCCTGCTCAAGACCAATCCCAAAAATCCGGCCCTGCTCAAGGAAATTGGACGTCTCCTCCTGAATATCAATGAGTATACCCGGGCCGTGGATTCATTCCGGATGGCCATTGAGGCCGGAGAGACCTCCGCCGAGACCCATTATTTCATTGCCCTGTCCTATAAAATGAGCGGCAAGCCGCTGTCCGGAATAGAATCCGCCCGGAAGGCCATATCCCTCGATCCGGAGAATGCCGAATACATCATGCTGCTGGGACTTCTGCACATTGACCTTCAGGATCCTGAGAAAGCCAACCAGGTCCTGCAGTCCACCAATGAATCCTACCCTTTTCGCAGCCTTGGAGATCTCTATCTGCACAAGAAACTGAAAGATCACGCCATTGTCGCTTTTTCGAACGCTTTCGAGAAAGAGCCCGACCCTTACACCGGCAATATCCTGATGAAGCTTCTCTCCGAAAAAAAAGACTGGTTTCTCTTTTTTGAGACCATCGCCTGGATGGAAATCCTGTTTCCTGAGCAGATCGCCAGAAAATACCGTGCCACAAACCTCCTGAACCGATGGGAAACAGAACAGGAAGATCGCCTGACTCCTCAGGAAAAACTGGCAATCCGGGGTATTTCACTATACTTTTCAGGAAAACCCGAACAGGCTATCCCCATTCTGGAGCAGGCTGTCCTGGCCGATCCCCTGAGCGAAGTTCTCTACTGGATTCTTGGAATATCCGAAGAACAGTCGGGGAAAGCCGAACAGGCTTTCGAATGGTATCGGCGCGTTCTTCCGAGCACCCGGGAACCGGTCACCCTATTCCACTCAATGGCAAGAGTCCATCTGCGTTCAGGTGGAGGGTTCGCTGGCCTCGACAGGATTTTCGACGAGTTCAAAGCCCATTATTCCAGTCGCCCCGGTTTCTACCGGGTACTGCACGAATGGGCAATTCGGGCAGAAAACAGGAACAAGGCGGCAGAGATCCTCATAGAAGGAATGACGACCCATCCGGAAGACACTTCCCTGTATGAACTGTTCAGGCACTACCACCCGGATCTTTCGGAAATATCCACTCCTCAGAGCCTCTCTCCGGAAACGGGCAGGTCTCCCGCCGTCTGAAGGACCACACCCTCGCGCAGTCCCGCATCGGAAACAACCAGCCCCGCCTGAGAGAGCGTTCTCATGATCACCAGCAGGATGAGCCCTCCGGCAAAGATAAGATCCTCCCTCCCTTTTTCGATCCCGGGAATGGCGAGACGCTCTTCAAGGGTTTTCTGGGCCAGTTCATCAAATAGCCCCTGAACAGTTGATCTTGAAAGCCCCTTCCCGTGAATGAGTGTCGGATTATAGACTTTCATCCCGAGAGCCATTGCGAGAAGAGTGGTCACGCTTCCCGCTGTTCCAAGAGTCGTCACACTGGAAGTCAGATAAGGAGAAAGCTGGGAAAAAACCGGTTTCAGGGAAGCGGACACAACCTTCTCCGCTTCCATAATTTCCCGGCGGGAAGGAGGATCTCCGGTCAGGAAACCCTCTGTCAGGGTTACGACCCCAACCTCGACGGAGAAAGCCTTCAGGCCCTCCTGATGGGTTTCCCCAAAAATCAGCTCCGTAGATCCGCCTCCGATATCCAGAACCAGATATGGAGGAGTCAACCCCTCCATATTCTGAAGAGCCCCTATATAGGTGAGACGTGCTTCGACTTCTCCCGAAATCACATCCATCAGATGTCCGGTCCGTTCAAGAATTTCCCGAACAACTTCCACGCGGTTCTCGGACTGGCGGATCGCGGATGTTCCGACAATCCTGATCTTTTCAGGCGAGAAGGCTTTTGCCCGTTCGAGAAATTCGATCAAAACCTGAACGGTTCGTTCGAGAGGAACAGGCTGAATATTTCCCGACTCCCGCAACCCTTCCCCGAGCCGGGTAATGCGCCCCTGGGTAAAAAGAATTTCACCAATCTTCAGAGCGGAGGCTCTCGCGACAATCATC
>DAIEST010000035.1 GCA_027346125.1 Leptospirillum sp.
CGACGACGGCACGCCCGAAAAAGCGGAGAGCTTCTCTCTCCGACCTACGGAACCCGGTTCTTCACGAAAAATCTGGAGGCATACAAGATGTCCGAACAGGGGATCCCCCCGGCCAGCGCCTACCAGATCATTCATGACGAACTGGATCTGGATGGCAACCCGTCCCTGAACCTGGCCTCGTTCGTGACCACGTGGATGGAACCGGAAGCCCGTCAACTGATCGAGGAAAACCTCCGGAAGAATCTCGTCGACCAGAACGAATATCCCCAGACCGGACAACTCCAGCACCGGGTCATCCACATGCTGGCGGATCTCTTCCACGCCCCGAAAGGACTCGACGTCACCGGCACATCGACGGTCGGTTCCTCGGAAGCAATCCTGCTGGGGCTGCTCGCCCACAAAAAACGCTGGCAGAACGAACGGAAAAAGAAGGGTCTTTCCACAGACCGCCCCAACCTGGTGGTGGGAGGAGACGTTCATGTAGTCTGGGACAAGTTCGCCCGGTATTTCGATGTGGAGATGCGGACCGTTCCGCTTTCATCAGACCGGTTCATCATGGATGCAGCGGAAGCCGTCCGGAGGATCGACGAAAACACCATCGCGGTCGGGGCGGTCCTCGGGACCACGTTTACCGGACAAATCGACCCGATCCCCGAACTCAACAGGGCACTCGAACGCCTCGAATCCGAAAAAGGATGGTCGATCCCGCTGCACATCGACGGAGCCAGCGGAGGATTCCTCCTGCCTTTCCTGGATCCGGATCTCGAGTGGGATTTCCGGCTGAGCCACGTGCGGTCCATCAATGTCTCTGGACACAAGTTCGGGCTGGTCTATCCCGGGGTCGGCTGGCTCCTCTTCCGGGATCGCCAGGATCTCCCCGACGACCTGGTGTTCCGGGTCAATTATCTCGGAGCCGAAGAGGAAACCTACACGCTGAACTTTTCCTCCAATGCCGCATTTGTCATTGCCCAGTACTACAACCTTCTTCGCCTCGGAAAAGAGGGCTACAGGAAGATCATGGAAAACTGCCGGAACAACGCCCGGTTCCTGGCAGCAAAACTTGCCAGGTCACCCCTGTTCGCTCCGGTCGACCCGCACCCATCCCTCCCGATCGTCGCATTCCGGCTGAAGCCCCCTCATTCCGGCCGGGAACCGGAAATCGCTTCCGAACTCCGGAAGTTCGGCTGGATTGTCCCGGCCTATACGCTTCCGCCCGATGCCCAGGAAACCTCCGTACTCCGGGTGGTTGTCCGCGAACAGGTCAGCCGGCCCATGCTCGAACAGCTTCTGGAGCACATTGAAACCGCCAGCCGGGTTCTGGACTCTCCGCCTGTTCGCCACAAGGAGATCCACCCTCTCTGCTGAAGAACGCCGGACTGTCCGTCAGACGAGATCGGGGGGAAGCACCAGCCTCAGCACCGGCTCCCCCCCTTTCGATCTCTGGACGCGAAACCACCACAGGGCTCCCTTCCGGACACTCCAGGGATATCGCTCCCCCGTCAGGATCAGGGAAGCTACCTGACCCAGCGTAGGCTGGTGACCCACCGCCACGACAGGCCCTTCCCCGTCAGGCCACCCGGTCGCCGCCAGAAATCGTTCCGGAGAAGTCCCCGTCCCCAGATCGTCTTGAAGCGAGAATGGAAAACCGAGCGCTTCCGCCGTTTCGCAGGTGCGGACCGCAGGGCTTGAAAGAACCCGGACGGATTTTGGGAGCCGGTCTCTGAGCCACCCCCCGATCTCCAGAGCCTGGAGACGTCCCTTTGCGGTCAACCGTCTTTCCCGGTCCGGAACGGACAGGCTTCCGTCATGCGCCTCGGCATGTCTCCATAAAATCAGGTCCAACGCACTCTCCTCAGGATTGTTCGCCGGGTACCGGTCCATCAGGGATTTTCGAGAAAACCGGTCCAGTAGGATTCCAGTTCCTCTCTGGGAAGGGGACGGGAAAGGACATATCCCTGAATGACCGGACAGCCCAGATCTTCGAGCATTTTCCGTTCCTCTTCCGTTTCGGCACCTTCCCCCACCAGCTTGAGATTGAGACTTTGCCCCATCTGGATGATCGTCCTGACGAGCAGCAGGTCCCGGGGGTTCTTCATCATCCGCATCACGAACTCCTGGGACACCTTGATCTCGTCGACAGGAAGACGGGAGAGGTAGACCAGAGAGGAATATCCGGTCCCGAAATCGTCGATCGCAATCCGGATCCCTCTCGCCCTGAGCCACTCAAGCTGCTGGCCGGCCACTTCGGGATCTTTCATCAGGAGGCTTTCCGTCAGTTCAAGGGTCAGCCATCTCGCAAGCTCTCCCATCTCCAGGATCCTTCGTCCGAGGAAATCCCAGAAACTGGGGTTCCAGAACTGCCGGGAAGAGACATTGACCCCGACCCGGATCCGGGGGCGGCCGTCCGCCGCCCAGGCCCGGATGGTCCGGAAGGCTTCGTCCAGGACCCACTCCCCGAACGGGAGGATGACCCCCGTTTCTTCCGCCAGGGGGATAAAGGAGTCCGGTCCGGAATAGTCGGTGGACGACTGGGGCCAGCGGGCCAGGACTTCCACACCCACCAGCTTCTTGCGGACCACATCCACCTGGGGCTGGTAATAAAGAGTAAAGCCCCCTTCCTGGAGACCGGCCTTCAACCTCCGTTCCTGCTCGTAACGGGTCCGGATCCTCTCCTCCATTTCAGGGTCGAAGAACTGCCAGGTGTTCTTCCCCCTGCCCTTCGCCTGGTACATCGCGATGTCCGCTTTCCGGAGCAACTCCTCGACATCGGACGCGTCCCTCGGAAACAGGGCGATTCCGATCGATGCCGTCGTCTGGAGCGCCTGGTCGTTGATCTCCACGGGCGTGGAGATCACTTCCAGGATTTCATGGACGAATGAAACGATGGAGGACGGATCCTGCTCCAGCGTCAGGGCGATGACAAATTCGTCGCCTCCCAGGCGAGCCACAATGTCGCTGGATCGAACCGAAGCGGACAGACGCAGGCCGATCTCCCGCAGAAGCTGGTCGCCCGCTCCGTGCCCCATCGTATCGTTAATCCTCTTGAATTCATCGAAATCCAGGAAAAGCAGCACGAGGGAAGAGCCGTTCCTGCCGGCCTGTGCCATTTCTGTCTTGAGCCTGTCCCCAAGGGCGATCCGGTTCAGAAGTCCCGTCAGTTCGTCGATATTGGCCAATCGCCAGATCTCCCGGTCCCGCTCGACTTTCGCCGTAACATCCTTCAGGATCGTCACGCAATGGGCGATTTCGTCCCGACGGTTCAAAAGCGGAGTAACCGTCGCCTCCACCGTATAGGAGATCCCGTTTTTCCGGATGTTCTGGTATACCCCTTCAAGCGTCATCGACAGATCGACGGATTCGCGGATCGTCTTCAGGAGCTCTTCCGATCCGCCGGGCCCTTCGAGCGTGCTGACCGGACGCCCGACCAGATCGGAAGACTGGTATCCGGAAAGACTCGTGACCGCTTCGTTGACCTTTTCGACGACTCCGTTCCCATCGGTGATCAGGATACCTTCCGGAACCGAATCGAACACCTGGGACGTCAGGAACAGATCCTGGCCTTTTTCGTATTCGTCCAGGGCAAACGAGATGCTGTCGGCCACCTTGGAGAGGAGAGCGATGCCCTCCGTCTCGAAAAATCCCTGGCGGTCGGCGAGAATGACCAGCACCGCAACGACTTTTCCCGATTTCCGGACAGGAAACGACCCCACCGACTGAACCCCGTTTCGCCGGGCTTCGTCCCTCCAGTAACCGGTCGCCGCTTCATCGGAATAGGAATTGAAAATCACCGG
>DAIEST010000039.1 GCA_027346125.1 Leptospirillum sp.
TGTGACTGCGTTTTCTTCCAACTTTTCCGGGGAGGTTCTGATGAATGTCTTTCGTGCGGTTCTCTTCAGTTTTCCTGTTCTTCTGATCGCCACGCCCGTCTGGGCGAAAGAGGGTCCCGATGTAAACGCCCTTCTTCAGCAGAACGGCTGCATGGCCTGCCATTCGGTGACCGACAAGCTTGTCGGTCCGTCGTTCAAGCAGGTGGCGGAACGCTATCGCGGAAAAAAAGGGGCGACAGGCATGCTGGCCAAGAAGATCGTCAAGGGAGGAAACGGGAACTGGAATGACCTGACAGGAGGAATGATGATGCCGCCCCACCCGGACATTTCCCCGGCCGATTCCAAAGCGATCGCCCGGTGGGTTCTCTCCCAGAAATAGAGGGTTCTTCCGGGAGTGCCTGCGGCCAGATGATCAGCTCCGATGATTCGACTGATCCCGGAAGGCGCATCGGCATTCCCGGATTTCCCTCTGCCCGACCGTTTTCCCCTGAACATCCAGTCAAGCGGGAAAACAGGGAAATCCGGTCTTTTCATGTCGTCAGGGCCCTCCCCCGGCCGGAGGGTTCAGGGTTCCCCGCGCGTATTGATAGTCCACGTATCCGATCATCAAGGCATAACGGGCCTGGATCACCGATTCCCTGGCCTGTCTCAGCATGGCCTGGGCATCCATGACATCTACCGAATGGACCGAGCCGACGCGATAGGCCTCTTCGACCAGACTCTCGTTTTTTTGGGCATTCATCCGTTCGGTCCGGGCTTCTTTCAGCCGTTGCCCGGCGTCACGGATCTCGAGCATCGCTTTCTTCAGGTCGGTTGTCACCTGAAGATTGATGTCCCTCCGGCTTTCGATGGAGGCCGAAAGATCCGAGTGGGCCCGGGACGTCTGATGGACGACCCAGTCCTCCTTCCAGGATCGGAATGTTGACGACGCCTCCGACGTTGAAAGTCGAGTAGGGCGAGTTATTGGGGACATAGGGGATCGGAAGAGTGCTTCTGGGAAGCATCGCGGTGAAAGACTGGACCAGCCCGGAAATCGACGGGTAATTCTGGGACTTCACGTTTTTCAGGAGGGCCTCCGAGGCATGGACCTGGGCGGTGGCCTCGATCATTTCCGGGCGTTTTTCCAGCGCGAGGGCGAGATCCTGCTGAAGATCCGGATGAGGCATGAAATTGGGGTCCCGATCCACATCGATCGCGATCAGGGTTTCCGGGCCCGAAAACCCCATGACCCGGGCCAGGTCCAGCCCAAGGGAGCGGACCTGATCCCGTCCCCGGATCATCTGGAGGCGGGCCGATTCGACATTGACCCGGGCACGCGTGACATCGAGTACGATTCCTGTTCCGGCATGGAACCGGGATCGTGCCCGGTCAAGCTGGCTTGAGGCATCCGCGAGATTCTCTTCGTCCGCCTTCACCTGATGCTGGGCCGACAGGAGATTGAAGTAATCCGTCTCGACAGCCCGGACGGTGTTCGAGAACATCTCTTTCTCCCTGGCTTCCTCCCGGCTGTATTCCCAGCGATTTTGGGTAATGGAGGAGCCGGTCCTGCCAAAATCGTAGATCGTCTGTGTCAGTGTCACCGTCAAAAGGTTCAGATCCGCATAATTGTATCCCGGAAACAGGAAAAACCCGAAAAGGCTGTTCCCGTACACGGTCTGAAAGCTCGCCTGAAGCTGGGGGTAGTTCGCGGCCCGGGCTTCTCCGATTTTTTCCCGGGCGCTATTGGCCCGGTCAAATTGGGCCTTCAGGTCCGGACGGTTGAGAATGGCCAGTCGAACCGCTTCCGGCAGGGAAATGATGCGTTGGGAATCTTCCGCCCATAGAGCCTGCCCTCCCAGCAGAAGCATGATGGCCGAGACTGCTGGAATCGACAGAAACGATCGTCCGATAGTGCCCATCCAATCCCCCTTTTTGAGAGTCTCTCCGGAATGGAAAGCGTCTTCAGTTTCAAGAGTATAGAATCGGCACGGGGGTGGATAGGCGTCATCACGAATGCCTCAACCTTCCCCGCGTGTCTTTTTGGGGATAGCGGCCTTTCAGCGGAACGTCCCTGTGCTATCATTTTCACGCGAACGCCATTCAACCATGCAGAAGGGTTCTCCGATGCCACAAAAACGTCGCATTCTGTCGATGATCGTTGTCGTCGTCGTTGTGCTCCTGGCGGTGTTCTACAAAAAGCTGTTCATGGAGAGCCAGGAACGCAAGAATGTCTTGACCCTCTACGGAAACATCGATCTTCGTGAGGTTCAGCTGGCGTTCCACGATACGGGACGGATCCAGAAGCTTCTCTTTCTCGAAGGAACCCCGGTCAAGGAAGGAGAACTCATGGGAATCATGGATCCCGTCCGTTATGGCGACCTGGTTCATGCGGACATGGCCATACTGGCCCGGGACCGCGTTCAGAGAACCAATGCCGAACGGACCTGGCGGCGGGTCGTGAAACTGGCGCACGCCAGCTTCAACTCCAGACAGAAGCTCGACGATGCCGGAGCTGCCCTCGATTCGGCCAAGGCTGAAGTCGAGCGGGCTAAGGCCCAGCTGGACTACGACAGGCGACAGCTGGAGGATACCCGGATCTATGCCCCCGTGAACGGAATTGTCCAGAACAGGATTCTGGAGCCCGGAGACATGGCGTTTCCCCAATCCCCCGTATATACGATCGCCCGCATGAAACCGCTCTGGGCACGGGTCTATCTCGAAGAGCCGGAGCTTGGCAAGGTCCGCGAGGGAATGAAAGCC
>DAIEST010000059.1 GCA_027346125.1 Leptospirillum sp.
TCACTGCCGGGTAGGCAGCTCAGAAATCCTGGTCATAGCGTGATGCTGTTTTTGATAAGTTCACTGCCGGGTAGGCAGCTCAGAAAAGACCAAGGCACCCCATACTCCGAATGCCAAAGTTCACTGCCGGGTAGGCAGCTCAGAAATGAACCGCTTTATCGATTCGCTCCGCTTCTTCGTTCACTGCCGGGTAGGCAGCTCAGAAAAGAGTCGCTTAGGCAAATGGCCCATGCCGGAAGTTCACTGCCGGGTAGGCAGATCAGAAACATTGCATGAACGTCATCTGGGAGGTGTTCGAGGTTCACTGCCGCATAGGCAGCTCAGAAATGTTTCGTTAAGATCAAAAGAGTGACATGCCGGGAGGGGGATCGGGCGCGTCTCTTCTTTATCGTCCAGCGGACCGACTGCAATACCGTCTGTCCTGCCGACAACGTTCATCGCGAAGATGGGGCTGCCCTTCGGCAGGCTCTCCGGCAGGGGGGCGATCCGGGCTCTGCGGTTTTCTCCCGGGGCAATGGGAGTGTTCTTGCAGGAGAAGAGCCCTGTTCTCCTTTCCTGACTTCCCATTGCGCCGACGGATCGGGGCAATGCGGCCGCTTTATCCGGACAACCGCCGGCCGGGTCCATCTCTTGAGCTTCTCCTGGAAAAAAGAGAGAATAAATTTTTGGGGATCGTCGGGACGGTTTTTGTCCGGCCAGGTCCTGTCGCTTAACGGGATTGGCCGGATATGGAAGATGTCAGGGAAGGATCAATCGATGCGTAGCGATATCATGAAAAAGGGGGTGGACCGGGCCCCGAACAGAAGCCTTCTGAAGGCCTGCGGTCTGACCGATGCAGATATGGAAAAACCTTTTGTGGCTGTGGCCAACTCCTATGTAGGGATCGTTCCGGGCCATGTCCATCTGAACCGTCTGGGCGAGATCGCCCGGGAAGAGATCCGGACCGCCGGAGGGGTTCCCTTCGAGTTCAACACGATCGGAGTCGATGACGGAATTGCCATGGGGCATGGAGGAATGCGGTACTCTCTCGCAAGCCGGGAGTTGATTGCCGATGCGGTTGAAACCATGGTCATGGCCCATCCCTTCGATGGCATGCTTTGTCTCACCAACTGCGACAAGATCACTCCCGGAATGATGATGGGAGCCCTCAGGGTCAATATTCCGACGGTCATGATTTCGGGGGGACCCATGGAAGCGGGACATCTGGCCTCGGGAAAGACCGTCGATCTCGTTTCCGTTTTCGAGGGAGTTGGGGCGCTCAAGGCCGGCAAGATCTCCGAGATCGAGCTTAAAGAAATCGAAGACGAGAGCTGCCCCACTTGCGGCTCCTGTTCGGGGATGTTTACCGCCAATTCGATGAATTGCATGGCTGAGGTTCTGGGAATAGCCCTTCCAGGAAACGGGACGATTCTTGCAACCGACCCGGCCCGCGAAGATCTGGTGCGGATGGCGGCCAGACGGGCGGTCGAACTGGCCAAATCCGGCCAGAACATCCGGGAGTTTGTGAATGCCCGGGCCCTTGCCAACGCCCTTGTTCTCGACATTGCCATGGGAGGCTCCTCCAACACCATCCTTCACGCCATGGCCGTCGCCCATGAAGCGGAAATCCCTTTTTCCCTTTCGAAAATCAACGAACTGGCAGAAAGGGTTCCCTACATCTGCAAAGTCTCTCCCGCCGGTTCCTACCATATTCAGGATGTGGCCCGGGCAGGAGGAGTCATGGCTATCATGAAGGAACTGTCGACGATCCCGGGACTTCTGGATCTCGATGTGATGTCCGTCTCGGGAAAAACATTGGGTCAGATGATTTCCGAAGTCCAGATCCGGGACCGGGATGTCATTCGGACGATCGACAAGGCATACAGCGCGAAGGGAGGACTGGCCATCCTCTATGGTTCTCTCGCTCCGGAAGGGGGAGTTGTCAAGGTGGGGGCGATCGACCCGGCGATGCGGCTCTTCGAAGGTCCCGCCGTGATTTTCGAATCCCAGGAAGCGGCCTGCGAGGGAATCCTGAACAATCGGGTCAAGGCCGGAGATGTGGTGGTAATCCGTTACGAAGGTCCGAGCGGAGGCCCGGGAATGCAGGAAATGCTGGCTCCGACGGCCAATCTCATGGGAATGGGACTGGGAGACAAGGTCGCCCTTGTCACCGATGGCCGCTTTTCAGGGGGGACGCGGGGCGCCTGTGTGGGGCATGTTTCCCCCGAGGCTTCGGCGGGCGGCCCGATCGGACTGGTCAACCCCGGCGACCGTATCCGGATCGATTTAAATGCCCGGACGATCGACCTCCTTGTTTCCGAAAAAGAACTGGCCGAACGCAGAAAATCCTTCAAGCCTCTGCCGCCCAAGGTGACCCGGGGATATCTGGCCCGTTATGCCGCTCTCGTTGAGAGCGGGAGTCGGGGAGCGGTCCTTCGCACTCCAGTCCGGCAGATCCATTGAGCGCTCCCTTGCTTCAGCTTGCCGGGAAGGAGGTTCTGGTGACAGGGGGGAGGGGTCTGTCTGCGCCCATCTCTACGACGCCCTCTTTTCCCTTGGCACACCCGTCGAAGTCATCGATTGGGACGTAACAGGCGAAGCATTCAGGAAAATCATTCGGAAAAACAAAGTCATCATAGACAAAGAAAAACTCTGACGGTTCGAACTGCTCCGAAAGAACCGGAATGGATTCGTCCTCCCGCTCCATGATGGCATCACTCCTTGAACGCACAGGAGAGGTCAGGATGGAGTGAACGTAGCCAGACGATAGAGACCCCGGCCTTCGTGAAGCACATGGCCTTTTCTCCGCACCAGAGCCACCCGGACCGCATTCTTGAGGTCCCGGGAGTCAGGAACCTTCGCTTCGCTTCTAATCCGTTCCGCAATCTCGTTCAGATCGAAAGAACGGTCTTCGGACCGGAGAACCCGGATCGCAAGCTCCCCGATGGATCCGTCCGCAGAGGCTTCACGCGAGATCGGCGTCAGAAAGGAAGGGGATGGAGAAGGGGGAGGCGACAAATCGGGAGGAGTTTTTGTAACCGGAGGGGAAGAAGGGCCTGCAGAAGGCGGAGGCGAGGGGATCTCCGGTCCCTCCCGGATCAATGACTCCAGAGAGGACTCCAGTTCCTTCAGCCGGAGGATGCTCCGCTCGTGTCTGGAAATTTCCTGGCGTACGAGGGAGAGATAATCAAGGGTCTGATCGGAAAAGTTCATGCGCTCCTCGCTTTCGAACGATGTACGAACAGTCTAGTAAGCTCCCGTCCAGAAAGCAATCCATAGCGAAACCCCCTGAAAATACGCCATATTTTTGGTCTATCATGAACATGATCTTTTTCCTTAGAGTTATCTTATTTTTTCATAAAACTAAAAGTTTTAATTTAATTAAAAAGAAAAAACTGAATCTTGTTTTCTAGAGGAGACCCGTCCGGAGAACCCGATACGGGTAAAATAAGTCCATGAAGAATTCACGGCTTCTTGACGACCCCGTCCGATCGCTCTACGTACAGGTTCCGTTCTGTCCCGAACGGTGCGATTACTGCAGTATCCCTGTATCCGTTCGCCCGGAGCGTGCGGACGGATACATCAAGGCCCTGTCGATCGAAAAAGAACGGATCCGTTCTCGAGTGGATCTGGGGAAGGTCGAGACGCTCTACCTGGGAGGAGGGACCCCGACCGTTCTTTCTCCGGGCCTCTTCTCCGACCTGATCGATCTCCTGCGGGAGGACCTTCCTCCCCTCAAGGAAGTGACGACCGAATCCAGGCCCGATACATTGGACAGACCGATGCTGGAAATGCTCGAGAAAAAGGGCGTGACCCGACTGAGCATCGGAATGGAAACGGTGTCTTCCGTACAGATGGCATTTCTGGGACGGACCTCATGTTCGTACGATGTTGTGCGGATGATCGAATCCGTACGAAACAGTTTCTCCGGACAGATCTCGATGGATTTTATCATCGGAGGGGAGGGGTACGATTCCGGAAAGTTCCGTACGGTCGCAGGCACTCTCCTTGAAGCGGGTCTCGATCACCTTTCGGCTTACCCCCTGACGCTGGAGAACCGTACGGTCCTGACGCTCAGGGAGACCCGGGGCGAGCTTCCAGACAGCATGGAAGACGATGCCGCCGAAGCGTGGCGCATCGCGACGTCGGACCTTCGTTCGATGGGCTGGAAGCAGTACGAAGTAGCCAATTTTTCCCGGAATCCCCATACGGTCTGCCGGCACAATCTCAGTGTCTGGAAGGGAGATTCCTATCTCGGAATGGGAGCGGGTGCACACCAGCGGGTCCTGTCCGTACGATCAGAAAATGTTCATTCTCATCTATCGTACGAATCGAGATTGAACCTTGGGGAAACACCCATCGAACACCTGGAGAAACTGACCGGAGAGCAGCTCTTTCTGGAAACGATCTATACGAACGCACGGTTGTCGTACGGATTTCCGAAAGCCTGGCTCGACGAGCGAATCAGTCCGTACGCTCTCTCGGGATTCCTTTCCCGTATGATCGATCACCGCTGGATTGAGGAGAAGGAACTTGACCGTGAACGGATCGTGTTCACACCGGAGGGGTGGATCTGGCTCGATTCCTTGATGGGGGAGATTTCCGTACTGGTCGAGGGTTGAGCCTCTTATGGCGACAAAGCTACTCGTCGTCTCGGGAGGATCCTCCCCTTCCGCGCGGATGTCGCCGCTTCAGTTCTTCGGAGAGTTGGGAAATCTCGACCTGCGTGTAGATTTCGGTCGTCTGGATATCCGAATGCCCCAGGAGCACCTGGATGGAGCGGATATCCATTCCATGGGACAGAAGGTGGGTGGCAAAGGAATGCCTGAGCGTATGGGGGGAGATCTCGATTGTGATCCCGGCCTTCCGGGCATACCCTTTGATCAGGAACCAGAGCCCCTGCCGCGTGAATCCTTCCTGCCGGCGGGTCAGGAAGATCGTTTTCTCCTTGACCTTCACCTTGGAACGGACGCTTTCAAGATAAAGCGAAAGACGTTCGATGGCTTCCCGGTCGAGAAAAGCCATCCGCTCCTTCAATCCTTTTCCCATCACCTTGACGGTCTCTTCCTTGAGATCGACCCGATCCAGCGTCAGCCCCGCCACTTCCGACACCCGGAGTCCCGATGCGTAAAAGATGGCAATGATCGCCCGATCCCGGATTCCTTCGTCGGTTTTTGGGTCGGGCGCATCGAGAAGCCGCCGGATCTCTTCTTCTCCCAGAACCTTGGGAAGGCTTCGGGGAAGACGGGGGAGAGGAAGTTCCTTCATTTCGATGGAAGGGTATCCCTGGCGTTGAAGGAACCTGGACCAGCTCCGGAGCGACGACAGGATGCGGGACCGGCTGCGGGGAGCCAGATCGTCTCTCGTCAGGAAATAGGACGAGATTTCTTCTCCGGAGAAGTCGAGGAGAGAGGCTCCGACGGTTTCCAGAAAGCGGGAAAAAAGGAAGAGATCCAGGAGATAGGCCTGGATCGTGTTGGGGGAACGTCCCGAAGACACCCGGAGATCCTGTTCGAACTGGTCGAGAAGATCCCGGATGGCATCGGTCATCATCGAATCGTCCTCTTGAAAGATTGAAAGACGGGTCCGGTTATTCCCCGACAGGAGTGTACGCGGTGACCCCGTTTCCGAATGTCGCACCGGAGGATACGTCAAAACACGGTCCCGTGGAGGTTCCGTTCTGCCCCAGGTACACATAGGGGACTCCGGCACTGCTCGTGTTGAGGATTCCCGGCAGGGTTGCGTCGGGAAAGGAGGTCATGGCGGTCGGATTGATGATCTCGCACTGGGTGTACGGCGCGTTGAACTCGTTGTATCCAATGGAGGTCGAGGCTCCGGTTCCGTTCACCGAAAGGACGAACTGTGCGACCGCCCCCGAGTAGTTGACGACGTCCAGAAACTCGCACGGCCCGGTCGTACAGTAGGATTGAGAGGGATTGGAGGCGTAAAAGGTCGCGATCGCCGAAGGGTTTGAGATATCGGCAACGCCGCTCAGGTTGCCGTTGATGCCGGTCAGTGTGCCTGTGGTGTTGTCCGCATAGAAAGCGTAGATCGCGCTGTTGGCATAGTCCGTGACGAAGACGATCCCGTTGTGGTCGGCGGTCACTCCCCCGATGGAGGCGGTGGAAGGAACGTTGTTCGGCAAGGACTGGTTGTTCGACAGGAGCGTTGTCGATCCCCCTGTGACCGAGAAATACTGGCGGCTTTTCGTAATCCCGTAGATGGTATTGCCCGAAAGCACAAGACCGACCGTGCCGCTGGGCAGGGAAGTCGGTATGGTGGCGGCGGTGGTGGTGGAACAGGGGGTAGTATTCGTGGACGAATTCACATAAAGGGTCGTCCCCGATACGAAATAGACATATGTCGTCGTGCCAAGATAGGCCGCCATCCCGGTGATGGGGGTTAATCCTGTTGATGTTCCGCAGGAGATAGGTGTTGTAGGCGCAGTCGTTCCGTTCGTTTTCCAGGCGGTGACGTTTCCCGCGTGATCCCCGACCAGAAGGTAGGAGGCGGAGGAGGAAACATATTCCGTACCGAGAGCGGTGACGGCGGCGGTTCCTAATGCGGGAGGAGTGACACAGGCTACTGTATCCGAAACATAACATCCGGCTTTGGTCGTCGTATAGAGATTGAGGGATCCGGTCTGCCCCGTGGGAAGCGGAGGCGCCGGTCCGGTCGTATTGGTATTTCCCGAACAGGCGAAGATCGCGCACAGTGCGGAAGCGGTCAGTGTGCCCTCCAAAAAACGTCTCATTCTTTTCACTTTACTCTCCACAATCTGTGATCTCCCCGCCCGGTCTTCCGAATCCCGTCATTTGTCCGTCTGTTGCGGTGGTCATGGCTGTCGTGCCTCCCCCGTACCCAGACAAAGCCGTCATGGTCGTCCTCACGGGAATCCCAGGCCGGAGGAGCTTCCGTTCGATGAACTCCCGTTCAGGGCGGGAACATTGACCTGATAGGTGGGAACCGTGTTTCCGGTAAAGGTCGAAGCGGGAGAAAACCCGTCTATCTGGCTGCTTCCGATCTGGGACAAGAAGAATGTTCCAACCCCTGTTGAATTAAGCGAGACGTTCGGATCGAAGGCCAACCCGTAAGGTCCATTGAGACCGACGCTGCTTCCCCCGATCTTCCGGCTGGGGGCTTGCTGTCCGGAGGGAACCCCCTGGATCAGTTTGTCGACATTGTCCCAGATCAGGACCGACCCCGCGCCCGAATCCGCCACATAAAGCGAGTCGTTGAAGACCGCGATCCCGTCCGGCGTCGAAAGGTAGGTGCTGCTCCCGGACAGGCGTGCGGAAGGCTGGACATCGGTGTTTCCGCTGCATCCCGAGGGAAGGGGGGTTTCGTAGGCCACCCCCAGGCAGTACCCGTTGGAATAGATCATCACTTCGTTGTTTCCGGTATTGGAAAGGAAAAGGGTCTTCAGCTGGTTCGAAAAGTAAAGCCCGGCCGGACAGTTCAGCGAGGTGTTGTTGGCCGGAACGCCGCTGCAGATTCCGGCGTTGACCCCGGAGAGGATCCCTCCGGACGGCGTAAGGTCGTAGGATCCCGGAGACGTTATCTGCTTCAGATCGAACGCCAGCACCCCTCCGCCCCCGGAATTGGCCACGAAGAGAATCGGTGACACAGAAGTTCCGGAAGAATCGACCGTAGCGATCGAGAGGCCTTCCGGGGAAGCCAGCTGGGTGTTCTGCCCCTGGATGGTGGCGGTGGGGTTCTGGTTCGGGTTGGTCGCATTGAAGCTGCAATAGATATAGATGGCGTTCTGGATCCCGTCCGCCACCAGGAGAGCGGGAGTGGTGATCGCTCCGCATACCGGAATCGGGGACGGCGTATATCCGTTCAGCGAGGAGGTATTCGATTCGGCGGGATAGAAGAGGAGCCCATCCGGACCCTGGAGCCCCGATACGAGAGAAGTCGCGGTAGACGCGGACCCGACCGCCTGAAAGAATCCGGCGCTCGCGGAACTATAGTTCGGGAACAGCAGAACCTGGTGGGTCCCGTAGCTGGTAATGGCCATGAAGGAACTTGAAGGCGTCGCCGCATTGGAATAGATGGCGATTCCGAAGGGAAAGTTCAGGCTCGTCGAATTCGAGGGAGGATTCTGGCCACAAGCGGAAAACGACAGGAGCATCATCCCCAAAAGGATCGGCCAGCGGATCCCGCGCATCCTCCGGAGTACCGGAGCACAAATCTTTCTTGACGATTCAATGCAGTAAATAGGAGCCCCAACGATGCAGGATCGGTATGATTGCCCCGTTCCTGCGGTATTGACTGTATCAGATCAACCCGACAGGACACATTCTTTAATCCTTCTACTATCGGAGATAGGGTGCCAAAAAGTCAACATCCGGACAGGAAATCCGGAGAGGGATCCCTCTCGGAAATCGGCCGTTCCACAGGTATTTTCCCCGTATTTTTCAAGAAAGACAGAGGAGGATGAAAAACAGGTTTTCGAAAATCGGCCCGAACCTGAAGAAAGATGGAAATCGGCAAGATAGCCTGGAAATTTTGTTAGTATGGGACAATGATCATACCGCTTCAGAATGGAAAAACTCCATGAGCAGTAAGGAGGCCGAATCAAGATGCTGACGCCGGAAGAACTATCATTGCTCTTGTCCGGTAGCGAATCCGACCGCATCGAGGGTACTGAGTCGACCAGGGATACGGACAAGTTCGCTCAGGAGGTTTGCGCCTTTGCCAATGATTTCCCCAATAATGGCAAACCGGGCTATCTCGTCATCGGGGTGAACAATCAGGGCAGACCCGTGGAATTGAGCATAACCGACCAGCTTCTGCAAAATCTCGGTTCTTTGCGCTCGGACGGGAACATCCAGCCTCTCCCAGCCATGGTCGTACAGAAATTGACCCTCTCGGGACAAGATGTTGCCGTTGTCGAAGTAAGTCCTTCCCATTTGCCCCCGGTCCGATACAAGGGGCAGGTCTGGATCCGCGTGGGCCCCAGAAAAGCCATCGCCACGGAGCAGGAAGAGCGCATTCTCTCCGAACGTCGCGTAGCGGGGTCTCTCAGCTTCGATTCCAGCCCTTTGCAGGGAGCACGCCTGGCAGATTTTCCCTTTCCCTCTTCGGAGCCTACAGACAGGAGGTAGTGGCACCGGACGTGATCGCATCCAACCATCGCACCATAGAAGAGCAGTTGGTCTCCCTGCGTTTCTTTGATACAAAGAACGCCTTGCCTACCGCAAGCGGAATTCTTCATTTTCGGAAAAAACCCCCGTTTTTTCCTTCCGGGAGCCTATGTCCAGTATCTGAAGCTGCCGGGGGAAAATCTGACCGACCGCCCGGAAGACCAGGCGGAGATTTCAGGAGACCTGCTAAGCGTTCTCCGTGAACTGGACAACCGTCTGAGAACCAATATCCATTCTCAGCTCGAGACGATTTCCCCGTTGAAGGAAAAGCTCGTTCCGGACTATCCGGAGGTCTCGGTTCGCGAACTTCTGCTGAATGCCATCATGCACCGGGACTATAAGTCGCACACTCCTGTGCGACTGTACTGGTTTTCCGACCGGATCGAAATCCAGAATCCCGGTGGTCTGTATGGGGAGGTTACAAAGGAAACGCTCACCCGACGTAACAGCTACAGGAACCCGGTGATCGCCGAAGCCATGAAAGCGCTTGGGTACGTCAACCGGTTCGGCTACGGCATTCAGCGCGCAGAGGCAGCATTGCAGGAAAACGGAAATCCTCATGTGCAGTTCGAGACTGACGACAAAGCGTTCCTTGCCATCATCAGGAGAAGAGCCATATGAAAACGATTGCCTTCTTCAACAACAAGGGTGGCGTGGGAAAAACTTCCCTTGTCTATCACCTGGCCTGGATGTTTGCGAGCCATGGCGTTCCGGTCCTGGCGGCCGACCTGGATCCCCAGGCAAACCATACAGCCATGTTCCTGAATGAAGAAAGGCTTGAAGAATTGTGGCCGGATGATGAACATCCCGGAACCATCTATGGCGCGCTCAGGCCCATTTTGCGCGGAACGGGCGACATTGCCGATCCTCACATCGAATGGATGATACCTGAAACGCTCGGCCTGATTCCCGGTGACCTGGGATTGTCCCGGTTCGAAGACAAGCTTTCGGATGCCTGGCCTCGTTGTCATAACCGGGATGAATCCGCCTACCGCACCATGACGGCATTCTATCGTCTTTTGCAACGGGGGGCCGGTCAGTGGGCGAAAATCATCCTGATCGATGTAGGACCGAATCTTGGCGCGATCAATCGTTCGGCACTGATTGCATCAGATCAGGTTTGCCTCCCGCTTGCCCCGGATCTTTTTTCTTTGCAGGGACTCAAGAATCTGGGTCCCGCCCTCCGGGAATGGAGAAACATCTGGAGCGATCTTCTTGAGAAAAAACCTCGGAACCTGGATGTGCCGAGGGGCACGATAGAATCGATCGGATACATCGTCATGCAACACAACATTCGGGAAAGCCGTCCGGTCAAATCGTACCAGCGGTGGCTGGACAGAATTCCCGGCGTATACTGCGAATCGGTGGAAAACAACCCGCAACCCAGTCCGCCTTCCCCGGAAAAGGACCCCAACAATCTTGCACTCCTGAAGCATTACCACAGTCTCATGCCGATGGCGATGGAGGCACGCAAACCCATGTTCTTTCTCAAGCCTGCCGATGGTGCGATCGGTGCTCATGTCGAGGCAGTGAGAACGTGTTACAACGATTTCCATTCCCTGGCGCGACGGATCGCCGACAAAGCCGGCGTCATGATGAACTGACGGACAGATGCGACCACCTTCGCTTCCTTAAACGGCGAAAAACAATGGCGAGGAAACCAGTCCATCCTGAATCCTTCAGGGGCAATCACATCCATTAGCCCATAGCCCACCGTAGATCCGATCCTGTCCGAACCCTTCTTCAGCGCCCTGCACGCGGCTTGCCTTCCTTTATTCCTTCACAATCAGACATTCCATGAATGATGTTCGGGAAAAGGGGAGTCCGGAAACAAGTCTCTTGTTTGACAAAAGACATTCTTTCTATTAGGTTATTAGGTATATAATTTAATAACCAAATAAAGGAGAGTCGCATGTCCATCCCGGAAGAATCCAAAACTGCACGGCATGAACGCATCAAGGGGGCGAAAAACCCCTGGGAGATGCTTCCGGAGATCCTGGCGTATGCGGCCCAGGGATTCTCGGCCGTGCCGGAAGAGGATTTCAATGTCCGCCTGAGATGGTGGGGGCTGTACCCTCAAGGGGACGGAACGGGGTCCAAAGGGGGTGTCGACCCGTACTTCATGCTGAGGCTCAGGATTCCGGGAGGGCGTCTCACGACCGGGCAGTTCCGGCTGATCGGAAGCCTTTCGGAGCGATTCGCCCGGGGGACGGCGGACATTACGGTCCGGCAGAATATCCAGTTCCACTGGGTTCCGGTGGAAAAACTCCCGGACGTTTTTCGCGAACTCTTCGATGCCGGGCTGACCAGCATGGGGGCCTGCGGAGACGATACGCGAAACATCACCACCTGCCCGATCAGCGGCTTGGACCCCGATTCCGAAAACGACTTTTCGGAGCTGGTGGAGACGGCAACCAGAGAATTGAACGGAAACCCCCTGTTCTACAACCTCCCCAGAAAATTCAAGATCACGCTGTGCGGCTGCAAATCGGAATGCACCTATCCGGAAATCAACGATGTCGGAATCACGCCCGTTTTGCACGAAGACGGACGGAAAGGATTTCGCATCCAGGTGGGGGGAGGGCTTTCGACCCGCCCGCATTTTGCGGTGCCTCTGCATGTCTTTTTGTCCCGGGAGCAGATCATTCCCGTTCTCCGGGGGATCGCATCGCTGTTCCGGGACAGGGAAGAACTCCGTCAGAAAAGGGAACGCGCCCGACTCAAGTTTCTCTTTCTGGAACATGGATGGGATCGGGAACGATTTGAACGCGAGCTTTCACGCTATCTGGACTTCTCCCCCGAACCATGGATTCCCCGGGAGTCGCTCCGGCCTTCCCAGGCGATCCGGGACCATGTGGGATTCTTTCCCCAAAAGGGGGAAGGAGAACGTTTTATCCTGGGACTCTCCATCAACCAGGGCATCCTGAATCCGGACCTCATCGACAAACTTTCCACTCTGTCGGAACGTTACGGGGAAGGAGAGATCCGCTTGACTCCCCAGCAAAACCTCCTGATTCCCGGCATTCCCCTGCACTTCATCGAAACGGTTCAGACCCTTCTGGAGGACTGGGGAATTTCCTCCGACGGGAACAACTACCTTTCGAGAACTGTCTCCTGCACGGGAAAAACCTATTGCCGGCTGGCACTGGTCGAAACGAAGGAATGGGCCAGAACGGTGGCCGAGAAACTGGATCAACGCTTTCCTTCTCCCAAGAAGCCGATCAACATCCACGTGACCGGATGCCCGAACGATTGCGGACAGCAGCGGATTGCGGAGATCGGTCTCCAGGGTGTCCAGTTCAAGGGAAGTTCCGGCATTCTGGAGGACGGGTTCGACCTTTTTCTGGGAGGGCAGACGGGAACGCAAAAATCGTTCAACACGCGGACGGGAATCCGCCTCGGGCACGAGGAGGTGCCGGTACTGCTGGCTCAGATCCTTGAAGGATTCGAAGAGAATGCCGAGGAAGAAGAAAGCTTCAGGGAGTACGTCGAGCGGGTGGGTGTGAAGAAGATCCGCGAAAGCTGTGCCGAAACCTTCTCATCCCGCAAGGAATGAACGAGAGGGTCAGGAGTGCGTCGACCAGTAGAGGACAAAGTAATAGAGTCCGATGAGCCCGATCAGGACCAGCGCTTTCACGAATTTTCCGTACAGCCGGGTATAGAAGGAAGTGAGGATCGCAAGACTGATAAAAAGAAACAGGATCCGCCAGTCGAACTGGGAGTACCACGAATCCTGTTTCAAGAGGGTGGGGGAGGGCATCGTTCTCTTCGTCCCCGATCAGAAGACGGTCAGCGGATATTCAGCTTTGTCCGGACCTTGTCCGTAAGCTTCAGGATGGGGCGATTCAGCCGCTCGTTCTTCTGTGCAACTTTTTCAAGCATCGTGGCCAGAATGGACTGGGGCGCCATCCGGTCGTATTCCGGAGCTTCCCGCGCCATCAGGATGGCCTTTCGGCGGTAATCGGACATCGTATTGTGCAATGGCATCTTGTAGCTGAAAATCACTTCCTCGATCAATTCCAGCACATCTTCTTCAGAATTCTTCAGGAATCCTTCGACAACCTGGCAAAAAAACGAATAGTGCCTCGCCTCGTCCTTGGTCAGATAGTTCAGAAGTTTTGCCAGAACCGGTTCTTCGACTTTCCGGGCAAGCGACTGATAATACATCTGGGTCGCCTTTTCCTGGAGAAGCGTATAGGTAAACACCTGGATCGGCTTGGAAAATCCGATGGAAAAGGATTTCATGTTTTCCAGGATCATTCTTTCTTCGAGGACTTCCTCCGACGGTTCGATACCGGATTTGTTCTGGTAGAGCGAGAGGACCTGGGCATGCTTGTCCTCCTCGTATCCCCACCGGACGATAAACCGGAACAACTCCCGGTTATGGATGGCTTCCGGTGTGGTTTTGGCCTCCTCTATGGGGAAAAGCTTCTGATATTCCTGAAAGTAGCCGGGGAGATGGTCTTCCACGTAGGAAACAAACACGACTGCCCCTTTCTGGCCTTCAGTCAGGAGTTCAGGTTTGAGCTGTTCCCATGGGAGAGATGTGAAGCGGTTCCAGTTATTATCGTCGGCAATCTGGTTGAATGAACTGACGATCGGCCTTAGTACGGATGTGGGAAGGTGCACAAATACCCTTTCATGAAACAATAGCCTGAATACCACGCATTGTGCCAACAGAGAATCGAGTTATTATATCGATAATCCAGTAAAAATTCCACAGGAATCTTTCTGCTCCCCCATTAAAGCGGCGGACAATCCCCCGTAAATTGATTGGCTGTGAAAACACTCTATAATGCGGATGTTGGCAATCTGCAATCCATTGATCGGCTCTAAAATTTATCAGGACTTTTCAGACGGGATCATTCCTTGAAAAAAACAGACAGACAAAAAACGTCCCATCCTTTCCGGGTCCTATTTCTCTCTTCGGAAATAACTCCTTTTTTGAAGAGTGGCGGCCTTGCCGACGTTGCCGGTTCGTTGCCCGTTGCCCTCAAGGCGGCATCACCGGAGGGAGTGGATATCCGGATAGCGACGACCGCCTTTTCCGGAATCCGCCAGCATCAATCCATCCGGTTGCATCACTCTTTCTTGTTCCAGTCTCCGTCCGGAAAACGGAAAGCCGATATCTTTCACTCAAGGATTGGGACCGGAGAGGGGAGCGTTCCCGTTTATTTCGTCGGAATCGACGATCTCTTCGAGCGCAAGGGGATCTATGGGGAAAAAGAGACCGAATACCCCGACAATTTCGAACGATATCTGCTGTGGTCCCATGCGATACGTGAACTGATCAGATCGGAGTCCTTTGTTCCCGACATTGTCCATGGAAACGATTGGCAGACAGGCCTTTTCTTTCCGCTCATGCAAACATGGCAGAAGCAGGACAAGGAACTGACCGCGACCCATTCCCTGTTTACCATTCACAACCTCGCATACAAAGGACTTTTTCCGCTCGACCGGCTTCCCCAGACAGGTCTCCCCGAGCAGTACGGACATTTTTCGAAGCTCGAATTTTACGGGCAGCTTTCTTTCCTGAAAGGGGGAATCTGCTGCACCGATATTCTGACGACCGTCAGCCCCGGATACCGGAACGAAGTTCTGCAGGAGCCGGAAGGGGAGGGACTGAGCGGAGCGCTGCGCGCGCGCGGAGAACGTTTCGTCGGGGTTCTGAACGGAATGGACATGGATCGGTGGAACCCTGAAAACGATCCGTTGATCAAGTGCACCTATTCTTCGGGCGACCACTCTCCAAAGAAATTCGCCAAGAAGGACCTGCTCGACCTCTTCGGCATCGAAGAGTCGCCGGAGCTTCCCCTGGTCGCCATGGTCACCCGGATGACCGCCCAGAAAGGGCTGGACTTCGCACTTGAGGCGATCGAGCATCTCTTCAGGCACAACGAACGTGTCCGCATCGTCATTCTGGGATCGGGGTCGCCCGTCCTGGAGAAGAAGGCTCTGCAACTGGCCGACACCTACAAGGGAATGTTCGGGATCAGGATCGGGTTCGACGATGACCTGGCCCGAAAGATTTATGCAGGGTCGGACTTCTTTCTCATGCCCTCCCGGTTTGAGCCCTGTGGCTTGTCCCAGATGTACGCGATGCGATACGGCAGCATTCCGATCGTCAATCCGACAGGCGGGTTGCGGGATACGGTCTCCCCGGGAAGAACAGGGCTGTGGCTTGAAACGCTTTCGACCGAAGGGATCATCCAGTGTATTCGGGAAGCGTTGCGTCTTTATTCGGATCCCGCCGCCCTCGATCGGTACCGGACAAACGCGATGCTGGAAGAAAACGGATGGGGAAAGAGAGCCGGACAGTATCTGGATTTGTACGAGAAAGGGAGCGGGATGAGAATCCGGCGATTCACGGGTCCCGCGTGACGGCGCGAATGGCGCGGAAAATCGCGACTATCCCCAGGATCAGAACAAAAGAGACTCCCCCGAGAACGATGTAGTCGAAAGGACCCCACACGCCTGTCCCGGCAGACTGACTGGCGCTCATGGCATGTCTTTTCTATTGCGAATAGCTGCCATTGCTTTCTCTCCGGAGTTTGTTTTCGTTCAGAATGTAGATCCGGTTGTTTGAAACCCGAATCAGTTCGGCTTGGATGAACGCGCCAAGAGAACGGGAAACGGTCTCCCGGGAGACGCCTGAAAGCGATGCAAGTTCCTGCCGGGTAAAACGGTCGTTTATATAAGCGACCCCTCCATCCTCCCGGATGCCTTCTTTCTCGAAGATCAGGAGAAGGGTTCTGGCAATCTTGGCAAAAGAATCGGCAAACGCCATATGCATCAACTTTTCGTCTGTCTGTCGGATACGGCGTCCCATGACGGCCAGAAGCTTCAGCGCAAACTCCGGG
>DAIEST010000063.1 GCA_027346125.1 Leptospirillum sp.
GGGCCCTGGGCGAAATGGAATAATTCCATTCCCCGTGAAATTCGTCCCGAACCAGCCGCCTCCGGGAAAACTCTTCATCGGTGACCTTAATGCCTTTGGGGTAGGTTCCTTTGTCCAGTTCGGCTTGAACAGCCAATCCTCCGCGTGTTCGCGTACCGACAATCAGCTGGATCAGGACTTCATGGCTGATCAGGGGGCGCCCTCGCCAGTTCATGCTGATATACGAAAACAGACGATGTTCAATCTTGTTCCATTTGCTCGTTCCCGGGGGGAAATGGCGGACCGTGATCGTGAGCCCCGTCTCGTCGGCCAACTGTTGCAATTCAAGCTTCCAGAGCCGTACGCGCGATCCGTTGCTTCCCCCGCCGTCGGCGGTGATCAGGAGCGTGGTCGCCCGGGGGTAGGCGGGCTTTCCCATAACCTCCCACCATCGCCGGATGCTCTGAACAGCAAAGGACGCCGTGTCATGATCCGTGCCGACATTAACCCATCCGGCATTCGCTCCCAGATCGTACACCCCGTAAGGATTCGCCCGCCCGTTCTCCGGATCCACGAAGTCATGAACCCGGACGGACTCCGGCTGGCCCTCGGGTCTCCAGTCCTGTCCGTTGTTTTTGAAGGGTCCGATCAACTCCTTTTTTTTGGTGTCGACCGAGATGACCGGTTCTCCCTCGAACAGGCGGGTTTCCACCGCCTGATTGATCTGTTCGAACTGGGCGTTCCGGTCCGGATGCTCTCCCCCTTCCAGGGTCTTGCGGTTCCCCTGAAGGCTATATCCCAGCTCTTCCAGTAACTGTCCGACCAGAACATGGCTCACATGGTGTCCCTGGCGGTTCAGTTCCCCTGCCAATGTCCGCAGACTCTTGATCGTCCAGCGCAGAGGGGATTCCGGATCGCCCCGGGACACCGGATCCACCAGCCGTTCCAGATCCTCCCGAAGGCTGGCATCCTTTTCCGTGGCTTTTTTTCGCCCTCCTCCCGGCCGGCGGACACGGCCCTGCGGGAGGTCTTCCTGCTGCGGCCGGGCTGAAAGTTCCTTGATCCCCGCGTGGATGGACGGACGAGAGATCCCCGTCGCTTTGGAGACTGCGGTGATTCCCCCGTGTCCCAGAACTTGGGACTCGGCGGCGGCAAGCAAACGCCTCTGCCGTTCATCCAGCACCCATTCGATCAGTTCATATCTCTGCCTCACACGGGACTCATCCATGACCCCAGTATGTCATAGTTGGATTAAAAGTAAAGTTTATTTTTTAACAATTCCTTAGAGGGCGGGGAACTGGCAACAGTTCCCTGCTACTCGACCGTACGTCGTACGTCTACTGGAAGGAATTATAGAGGAGGACTATTTCTTTTAAATTGGCTTTGGTATTGGTGGCGGCGGAGGGACTCGAACCCCAGACCGAGTGATTATGATTGTCCTGTCCCTAGTTTTTACCCTGTTTGACCTCGATTGATAAACCTCTATAAAGCCAGCATCCAAGCCACTTTAAGCCATTTCTGACATTTATCTGAATCCTTGTTATTCGATCAAAATTGATGCACAATGTTGAACATATGTAGAACTTTTTTTGGGATGGAATCGGCACCAGTATTGAACTTTTGTTTCCAGGACCCAATCCAAACATCGAACACGGAGGACAAGAAAATGGCTACAGGAAAGAAAATGCCTGAAAAAGGCCGCTCCGGAAGGTCGGTCGTGCATCTCACACAAAAGGTTCTGGAATCGCTCATCCCGGAAAAAAAGCCCTATGTCGTGAGGGATGATGAGATCAAAGGATTGGTGGTCAAGGTTTACCCCACCGGGACCAAGACCTTTTTTCTGAATGTTCGGGTTGGGTTGACTGTGGACATGTTCAAAATAGGCCAATGGCCGGATCTGAACGTTGCCCAGGCACGAGAGAAGGCCGGAAAGATGAGAGCCGACCTCGCCCAGGGGAAGAATCCGAAGACACAGAAGAAGGAAGGGATCACTTTGGGGGAGTTTTTCTCCGTCTACATGGATCGCCATGGGAGTGAGAAGAAATCGGCTGCCAAGGACCTCTCCCAATTTGAACGGCTCCTCAAGCCGTGGTCTCACCGGAAACTTTCTACAATCACCCGCTCTCAGGTGGAGGCACTCCATAAAGAGATGGGAAAGACGACACCTGCACAATCGAACCGGGTCCTTTCCCTTCTGTCCGTCATGTTCTCCAAGGCGATGATATGGGGCTACCACAAAGGCGAGAATCCATGCCGGGGGATCAAGAAATTCAGGGAGGTCAGCCGGGACCGTTTTCTCTCCGGAGAGGAGCTGGCCCGGTTCTTCGAGGCACTGGAGATTACGGAAAGCCCGACGTTCAAGGATTACATCCTCTTGAGTCTCTTCACAGGAGCACGGAAGAGCAACGTCTTGGGTATGCGCTGGAAGGATATCGACTTTGAGCGGTCCGTCTGGAAGATTCCCGGGGAGGTCTCGAAAAATGGGGAGCCGATGCAGATCCCGCTGGGTCCGGACGTTCTGGAAATTCTCCGGAGCCGGAGAGCGGAAACCTCTTCCGTCTTCGTTCTTCCGGGACCGGGGGCCAAAGGTCACTACA
>DAIEST010000070.1 GCA_027346125.1 Leptospirillum sp.
GAGATGGGGGAAACATCCCGGATCTTCACCAATCCGTCAGATGTCAGAACCGAAGATTATATTACCGGGCGTTTTGGCTGACGCTCTTGCGGGAAAGGCAATAGATGGTGTACAGGCATTTTGATGTTGAACTCGAACAGCTCAAGGAACGTGTGACCGCCATGGGACATATGGTGGAGGAGCAGCTTGAGGGAGCGATGCAGTCTCTTGCGAGTCGGGACGTGGAAAAGGCGAACGCCATTATTGCCAGGGATCATCAGGTCAACGCAATGGAAGTCGGGATCGACGAGGAGTGTATCCGGATGATTGCGCTCCATCAGCCGGAAGCACGGGATCTCCGGTTCATCATCACGGCGATGAAGATCATTACCGATCTGGAGCGGATGAGCGATCTTGCGGCCAATATCTGCGAACGGGTTGTAGAACTCAAGGACGAACCTCCGGTTCCGATTCCCCAGGCTATCAACGCCATGGCGGAAATCAGCCGGGAAATGCTGAGGGCGGCGCTGGATGCTTTTGTCTCGAAGAATACCACCGAGGCGCTCAGGGTTTGCCGGGAGGACGAACGGGTCAACGTGATCTATCGGGAACTGGTTCGTTCGATCGTGCAGGACCTGTCCCGGGATCCGGACCGGATCAGCCCGGTCATCCGGCTTCTGTTTGTGAGCCGGTCCCTGGAACGATTTGCGGATCACGCGACCAATGTGGCTGAAATAATCGTCTATCTGGTGGAAGGAAAGGTCATTCGCCACCTGGTCTGAAAAGGGCCGCTTGCGGGGACGGGCATTTCGGGTGTTCGTCTCCGGGACTGCTTTCACGGGGTGACCTTCCGGCGCGTCCGGGCGGTCACCCTTTTTCTTGTCCGATCCGCTCGAGGATTTCTTTCAGCAGGGGGAATGCCGCCCCGAAAAGATTGTAGGCTGCCATGGCATATTCCCGGATCTCGTACTGTGCCGTTTCCTTCATTCTCAGATCGAAAAAGTTCATGAGGGATCTGAAGTTCACTGTCCAGTAGACATCGCTGTAATTGGCGACTGGCATGACTGACCGGAGCAGTTCCCGCGCCCTGGCCCGGAAGGGATCCCGTCCCCCCGTTTTTTCCGGAAGGGATCCGGAAGCCCTGTTCTCGTCGATCCGGGTGCAGATCGATCCATATTCCTCTTCATAGAACCGGTTGACGGTTTCAAGAAGTTCGGAGTACCGGACGACCTGATCCTCTGTCATGACCTCGAATCCGTTGACTGTTCGCGCCGCCCTGTCCGGGATATAAAATGCCGAAATGGGTTTGCGGTAGCGCATGGAAAACTCGTTCCAGGTGGAGATCCGATGCTTGACCCACTGTCTGAGGACAAAGATGGGGGCAATGAACCGGTAGCGAAAGTAGACTGTCTCGAAGGGGGTTCCGTGCTGTTCGCCCAAAAGATGCGCCAGAAGTGCCCGGTCTTTTTCGGTGAGATCGGAGACGCGGGAGAGGCGCCGGTTGGACGTCGAGACCCGCGCCGTGTTCAGGATGGTTGTCTCATCCCCCCATGTCTCTTCCAGCTCGATAAAGCCGAACGTCCCTATCCGTCTGGCCCGGGAAGGGTTCTGCTCCAGCCGGGTCCGGATCTCCTCGGCAATCTCTCGTGTTCCTTCATTGGCTTCAAGCATGGTGGTCCCGTCCATTTTGAGTGTGTGGGTCTGTTCGGTCGAAAAGTCTCCGCACCATTTTAGAAAATGGGACAGGCCGCCGCAAGGAATGCGATCGTTCCTTCTTCCGGCCAGCCTTGGAGAGGGAAGATGGTTCGTGATATTCTTCTGGAAAAACTGGGGCGAACCTTGATGGATGAGGAGAGATGAGATCATGGAATCGAATCGACTGACCTGGCTGGGACATTCGACGTTTTTGATCGAAACCCCGGACCAAAAGAGAATCGTTGTCGACCCGTGGCTTTCGGGAAACCCCTCCTGCCCTCCCGAATTCCGGCAAATCGGGGGGGTCGACCTGATCCTTTTGACCCATGCCCATTTCGATCATATTGGCGATGCCATTCCGCTGGCCCGGGAAACCGGTGCGCAGGTCGTCGGGATTTTCGAACTCTGCCACTGGCTCGGACGAAAAGGCGTCCAGCACACGTTCCCGATGAACAAGGGGGGAACGCAGGAAGTCGGCGGAATCAAGGTCACGATGGTTCACGCGGACCACAGTTGCGGGATCAGCGACGGGGACGAGATCCTGTACGGAGGGGAGGCCTGCGGGTATGTCATCACCCTTCCGGATGGATTCAGGCTTTATCATGCCGGCGATACGAACGTATTTTCCGACATGAAGCTGATCGGTTCCCTTTACCGGCCCGATCTGGCGCTGGTCCCCATCGGAAACCTGTTCACCATGGGGCCGGTGGAAGCGGCCCACGCGGTCCGGTTCCTGGGTGTTCCGGAGGTCGTTCCCATGCATCACGGAACATTCCCTCCTCTCACTGGAACGCCGAAGGAATTCGAGCGGCAGCTCGCCGGAGAGTCGGTCAAGGTTCGAACGTTGAAGCCGGGCGAGTCGCTCGGGATGGTGAAGAAGCCCTGAAAAGGGAAAGCCTGTAAAGATGGTGCCGCCCGAAGATCACTGTGCGCGTCGGGCTTGTGGCGATGAATGAAGGGAACGGGCGGGCATCGGAAGGCAGGGGGAACTCCTGTCCCTTTTTCCGGAGAAGCCGTTCGAGAAAACCCTTCTTCAGGGGGATTCCCCTCCTGATCAGATTGTCGAGATAGACCGGGTTCAGTGTGGCGAAATGCGACTTTCCCCTTGCGTCCGGGACGGTCAGGAAGACCAGTCTTGAGCCGGAAACCTCTGCCGCAAGGGGGATGTCTTCCGTATCGATGGTTCTGCAAGGGTGAAAGGTCGGACCATTCCTTCGGATCCGGATCCGGCATGCGTGGGAATGGACATCCCTTAAGAGGATCGTCCTGTTTCCGAAGGCGAGGATCCCAAGGCGGCTGTCCATCCGGTGAGTCGACCGGATCGGCAGGTTGGGGATCTCTTTCCGGTTCCGGTCGTTTTGAACAGGACTTTTTCGGGGGACCAGCGTCAGCGTGCAGGTGATGCACCTGTCTTTGGGCAGGCGCGGTGTCCGGATCAGGGGAAGTTCCGGTGGCCCTTCGTTCCTCGTGCCGGGGAGTTCCAGATATCCTGCCGGAGAATCAAGGATCAGATTTCCGGGTGTAACGAGGATGTGGGGGCCGACTTCGACTTCCCCGTTGTCGTATCCGATCCAGAGAACATGGGTCAGGGGATCGTACAACAGCTTCCGGATGGGGGCTCCGCCCGAGGGAGGATAAAAATCCGTGTGTGAGGAAATGGTTTCTTCCAGCACACCGGATGATCGTGATTGCTGGATGGGGTATGCGCGGACAATGGGGGTGCCGTTTTCGTCGCGCCCCGAAAGGAAGAGCGTTCCTTCCGCATAGGACATGTCCCGGATTTTCTTCAGGGATCCGAGATCGGGCAGGGGAATCCGGTTCCACGTTTCGTTCAGGAAGTGCCGGGATCCCATCGGGTGCGAGACCCTGAGGTGCCAGAGACGTCGGGATCGTTTCGGGTCAAAGAAAAAGAATGCCGAAGTTCCCTGAGCCGCGAAGAGGTCTTCCTCCGAGAGGAGCGGTCCGGGCGGGAGAGGAACCGTCTGCAGGGGGCCTGTCCCGGGCGGAGTGCTCACCATGAATCCGCACAGGATGGCCATTCCCGCGATGGAGCTGGCCAATGTGGCGATCGTTGTCCGGGTTCGCTGAAGCCAGTCGCTCACCTTCCTCCCCCTCGTTAGAACAGTTGGATTCGCATCGAGCCAATGTTGCTGAGAGTATGCCATCTGGAGGCAGCAAGGGCAATTGCCCGAAAACAGGAACAGGATTTTCTGGGAGGTTACGGCTTGGAAACTTCATTTTCATTCCCGGGCATTTCTGATCGATCGCCATTTCCGATCCTGATTGCGGGAAAGTGGGGAAAGGGGGGACGCCTCCGGGAATATCTCCCGTTTTCTTCCGTCCTTCCCGTTCCCGGGGGAAAGAGGTCCTGGGAGGTCGTTGAGGCAACCGGGGAAGAAATTGCCGAAGCCCTTGGTGCGCTTTCCGGTGCGAGAAAGGCGATGGCCGGACTGTCCCGGTTCCGCCGATCCCGGATACTGGAGGATGTTGCCCGTCTTCTGGAGAGCCATCGGGAGAGTCTTGCCGCCCTGATGGTCCAGGAAGTGGGAAAGCCTCTGTCGGCGGCCCGATTTGAGGTGGAGAGGGCAGCGGCGACATTCAGGACGGCGGCGCACCTGGCGGCCGGTTTCGGAACCAGATGGCTTCCGGGCGACTCGGTTCCCCAGGGAGCGGGGATGACAGGACTGGTGGAGCGTGTTCCAAGGGGAACCGTTCTGGCAATCACTCCCTATAATTTCCCCCTGAATCTTCTGGCGCACAAAGTCGCTCCGGCACTGGCGACAGGTTGTCCCCTGATCGTCAAGCCGGCTCCCTTCGGAGCCCTTACGGCACTGGTTCTCGGAAGCCTGCTCCTGGAGGCGGGACTTCCTCCCGAAGCCCTCTCCGTTCTTCCGGCAGATATTCCGGGAACGCTCTCGCTGGTGGATCACCCGGAAGTCGAAGTCATCTCGTTCACCGGCTCCGACCGGGTGGGATGGTCCATTCGGGAACGTGTTCCCAGAAAGACGGTCCTGCTCGAACTCGGAGGAAACGCCGCGGTACTGGTGGCGGAAGACGCAAAGCTTTCCGGGCTTCCCGAACGGCTGGTCTCCGGTGCGTTCGCCTATTCCGGACAGATTTGTATCTCGATTCAGAGGATTCTCGTCCACCGGTCCTGCTTTCAGGATGTTCTGGACCGGATGGCGGCTCGGGTCCTCCACCTTGAAACGGAAGGCGCGATCGGCGATCCCGGTCAACCCGGAGCCTTCATGGGGCCATTGATCCATGGGGAGCATGCAGAAAAAGTCTGGAAAACTGTCCAT
Source organism: Leptospirillum sp. (assembly GCA_027346125.1). GTDB lineage: Bacteria > Nitrospirota > Leptospirillia > Leptospirillales > Leptospirillaceae > JAJYGC01. The sequence continues at coordinate 4,977 of DAIEST010000070.1, forward strand.
TCGGCCATCGAAAAAGGGGCTCGTTCGTTGACGCCGCTGCGACGGGAGGGCAACCTGATTCATCCGGTCATTCTGGTGGACACGGATGAGTCGGATTCAGTCGAGCAGGATGAGATCTTCGGTCCGGTGGTGACTGTGACTCCCTTCGACCGGGTCGACGAGGCGATCGACCGCATGAACCGCTCCCGTTACGGGCTTCAGTCAGGGATTTTTACCGAATCGCTGGAAAAAGGGCTGGCGTGGGCTGCGCGAGTTGAAAGCGGCGGAGTCTTTGTGAACGAAATACCGACATTTCGTCTGGACCACTGGCCATATGGCGGGATCAAGGAGTCTGGAACGGGGTCGGAAGGGGTTTCCTATGCGATGGAGGAGATGACGCGCCCGAAGCTGGTTGCGTTCAGGATGGGATCCGGGAAGGACTGATTCCTCCCCGGAGGGAGCGGGTTATCTGTTCGCTCTCGTCCGGTTTGACAGAATGGGTTTCTGGATGCTGAGCTTCAGGTCTTCCCAGCATTCCTTGCAGATAAAGAAACCAGGTTCTTCTGTCATTTCAATTTCCTGGCTCCGGTCACACAGATCGCATTCCACAACGGTTTTTTTCATCTGATCAATCCTTTCATAGCCTGATCTCATTATTTTTCTCTTTTTTGTCGAAGATCACGTTAGTGGGCGTGTATGACGGAAAGGTCAAGATTGTGTGTCCGGACGATGAATGAGGACCTGCGGAGAGGATGAGAAAAGCCGGAGTGGCCGGAGCGCCTGGCGGAAAGTCCGGGACCTCCAGGAGGGTTCGGCCTGTTGCGGCAGAGTCGGGCAAGATCAGTCTAGGGGAGATCCGGTGCGGTCGTGGAACTCCCGGACCAGATCCAGCGGTCCGACGATCAGCGGAACCCGCTGATGGACGCTTCGGGGACGGATGGAAAGAATAGGCGCGGTTCCGTCGGTTGCAATGCCTCCGGATAATCGTGCGATATAGGCCATTGGGTAGGCTTCGTACAGGAGCCTCAGTTTCCCGGAAGATTTTGTCCCGTTCCTGATGTCCGCAGGATAAAGGTAGATGCCTCCCTTGAGAAGGTTCCGGTGGAAGTCTCCGACAAGTGCCCCGATATATCTGAGAATCAGTGGCGGGTTCCGGTCGGTTTTGATCCAGGACATGTATTGCTGGAGCGGTTTTTCCCAGACGGGGAGATACCCTTCGTTGGCACTGTAGATCTTTCCCCCCTCGGGAAAGCGCAGAGGGACGCCTGATCCCAGATATTCTCCTGTGGAGGGATCCAGCGTGAAGCTGTGGGCTTCTTCCCCGATCGCGAGAACAAGGGTTGTCGAGACGCTGTAGAGAAGATAGGCCGCCGCAATGAGGTTGGAAGACGACTCGATGAAAAGGGTTTCTCCCGATCGGGACGCGTTCTGGCTGACTGGACGAAAGAGGGCGAAGATCGATCCGACCGGAGCATTGACGGACAGGTTGGACGAGCCGTCCAGAGGGTCCATGGCCACCAGGCAGGGGGCTGGCTGGGTGACCGGAAAGATGTCCGGGTGTTCGGCTTCCTCGGAAAGGACTCCCAGAACGGATCCGGATTTTCGGAACAGGGTGAGAAAGGTCTCCTGGCCAATCTGATCCATGGCCTGAACCTCCTCCCCCTGGACGTTCTGTGCATGGGCCGATCCGGTAATCCCCAGCAAGGGACCCCGTTGAAGGAGTGCGGAGATCTTTCGGCCCCCCTGTTCGATCGCCTGGAGGGTCGTGACCAGTGTCTGGCGTTCCGGATCCCCTGGAAGGGTCTGCTGCAAGATGAGATCGAACGGGGTGAAGGAACCGGGGGATTGTGACAAGAAAACCTCCTTAGATGTTTAACGGAAGGGATCTGGCTGGATGGGTTTCCGGACGCAGGGAGCCGGGAGCGTTTCTAGTCTTCAATATCTGTATCTTCGTTTTCGAACAGCCGGGTCAGGTCGACCAGAAGGGTGCCCACCTCTCCGGGCGGAAGCAGGGTGTGGACCTTCCTGCCTTTCTTGATGTGATGTTCGATGAGAGTGACCCGGTCCAGTGCGGTCCGGTATGTTTCCGGGTCGGTCAGGAGGGATTCCTGCCCCTGTCTCATTTTTTCGAATTCGTTCCGGATGACCCGGATGTCCCGCTGGAAGTCCTTCTCTCTCGAACAGTCTCCGCAATACCACTGGGGCCGCAGGTCTTCTCCCGTGGAAAGACGGTCGTATGAACGGCCGAAGAAGTCTTTGCCCAGACTGATCTTGAACAGATCCACGTCCGATTCGCCACAGGCGTTGCAGACTCCGACCGGGTGACGGACCTTCTGGTTCTTCATCGTGGAATCCCTCCTTTTTCTGCGGCAGAGGGAAAGAATTCGTCCTGGAGCTTCCGGAAGTGGCGGACAGTCCGATCCATGGATTCGAGATAGTGGGCTCTTCCGATTTCTCCGTCCGGATCGTTCCTGCTGGAATATCCGACAAAATGACGGTTTCGTCTGTTCAGGTCGAGCTTGCTTCGGATAATCCGCATGATTTCCCGGATTTCGGCCTGTTTCAGGGAAGACGTCCCGGCAAGCGCCGGGAGGATGGCGTCCTCCAGCCGGTCCCAGTCCTCCTGGATGCCCAGCAGAATTTCCGACTCCCGCGCTTCCGGCGAGAAACACCATTCAGAGGAGGCGCCGGGAAGGTCTTTCCGGACAATGGGGACATTCCGGACGACGAGGTGCCATCGGGAAAGGATTTGATCCAGGATCGGGGAAGCTTTGTCTGGTGTCTGGTCGGTCACGTTGGGGGCACCCCGGTTAATGGTCTCGGTTCAGGTTCATGACTGTCGAAAACGGGAAAGAGAGGAATCCGGCCCGTTCAGACCCCGAAGATAGGCCTCTACGGATCGGGAAAGCGCTGACAGATTATACCCGCCTTCGAGAACGGAGGCAATGAACGGGCACCCCAGGGTGCATAGTCGTTCTCCGATTTCGTGGTAAATTTCCTCGGTCAGCAGGAGACCCCCGAGCGGATCTTCCCGGTGGGCATCGAATCCGGCAGAGACGATCAGGAATGTGGGCTGAAAACGTTCCAGTCGGGGGAAGACCGTTTCATCGAGGATAGTCCGGTACCAGTCGTCATCCGTCCCCTCCTGGAGGGGGATGTCGAGAATTCCCTCTCCTTTTCTCCCGTCCGTGTTTTCTCTGCCGGAACCCGTTCCGGGATAGAAGGGGTATTGATGGGTGCTGATGAACAGGATTTGCCCCAGTCCACGGAGGATGGCTTCTGTTCCGTTTCCGTGGTGGACATCGAAGTCCAGGACGGCAATCCGGCTTTCCGGGTGCAACCGGCGGAGATGCCATGCGAGTGCGGCAGCATGATTGACGATGCAGAAGCCCATCGCACGGTCGGGGAGGGCATGGTGTCCCGGAGGTCGTTCGGCGAGGAAGAAGTTTCCTCCTTCGTTCCGGCATGCCTCAATCAGCAAGGAGAGAGCGGATGCTGTCGACAGGATGGCCGTCATGGTCGCGCTTGAGAAGGCTGTATCCGGATCCAGTCTGCGGGGAGAGCGTGGAGAGTCGTTTAGGGAAGCAAGCATGTCAAGATAATAGCGATGGTGCGGTCCATCGTACAGGGACAGATCCTTTCCGGCCGGGATCGATGACAATGAGACTGTCCCTTCGGATGCAAGACGGGAAAAAAGCGCGGAAAGGGTCTGGAGCCTTTCCGGGGACTCGGGATGGGATGGCCCATTGGTGTGGGCGAGTCCGGCGGGACAGAAAAGAACATGAGGTTTCATCCGATTCTCCTCAAAACAAAGCTGTTTTCCGAACAGGTCAACAGGAGATAATTGTTTGGATATCCTCCTTGCTGATTATGGGGTCGATCGGGAGGATCGATCAAGGCAGTATATGGTCGGGACGATTGATTTGAGATCATCTTGACAATGATGACGCAGAATGGTTGAATGGGGTCGGTTCCCGACAACTGCCTCACCCTGATCCGAGCGACTTGCGCGTCTGGCGGTTGCCTGTGGGGGGAAGAGGTCTTGTCTTCTTAAACTCATTATATTATGGAGGGCGTGTCTTATGAGGAAGTGGACAGTGGCTGTGATGGGTGCTGCTGTGATGAGCTTTGCCACAGCGTCAGCTTTTGCCGCTGAGCTGGATATTCTGAAGCCCCGCGTTCCCGCGGACCAGCTGGCAGCTGCAAAGGCGATGAAACCACCCTTCCCCGTGACGGCAGATATGATTGCCAAGGGCAAGGAAGTGTTTAACGGAGCAGGGACCTGCTATACCTGCCATGGACAGGCCGGTGATGGCAATGGTCCAGGCGCTGCCGGAATGGATCCC